>USDI01000193.1 GCA_900553305.1 uncultured Lachnospiraceae bacterium | reverse complement strand
CGAAACAAAGTAACCGGCTGCAAAGGAGGAACAGAAATGTTTGGAAGTTTTAATGTTGGAATTATGGGAAGCGGTAATATTGCTGGAATCATGGCAGGAACGATAAATAAAATGAAGAATGTCCGGGTTTATGCGGTGGCATCCAGGCAACAGGTTCATGCCGATGTTTTTGCAGGAAAGTATGGCTGCAAGAAGGCTTATGGCTCCTATGCCGATCTGGTGGCTGATAAAAAGGTGGATCTTATTTATGTGGCAACTCCTCATTCCGAACATTATGAGAACGTGAAGATGTGTCTGGAAGCAGGAAAGCCGGTTCTGTGTGAAAAGGCATTTACCCTGAATGCAGCACAGGCAGAGGAACTGGTGCGTATTGCAGCAGAACATAAGGTATTCCTTGCAGAGGCAATGTGGACAAGATATATGCCGATGCTGACAACAATCCGTGAGGTGATTGGAAGTGGTATCATTGGTGAGCCGAAGACCTTAACGGCCAATCTGGGATATGTAATCAGCAGTAAGGAGCGGTTGACAAATCTGGCACTGGGAGGCGGTGCGCTTCTGGATGTTGGCGTTTATACCATTAACTTTGCATTGATGATCTTTGGACATAATATCAGTAAGATCGCATCCTGTTGTACCTTTACAGAGACGGGAGTGGATGAGCAGAATGCAATCTGTCTGCAATACTATGATGGCAAGGTAGCGAACTTAAACAGCTCTATGGTGTCTTTAAGTGACCGCCAGGGCATTATTTATGGAACGAAGGGCTTTGCTGTTGTTGAAAATATCAACAATTTTGAAAGCATTGCCGTATATGACCGTCAGTATAAGAAAGTGGCATCCTATAAATGTCCGAAGCAGATTTCGGGTTATGAATATGAAGTAGAGGCCTGTATCGAAGCAATCAAGTGCGGACAGATCGAATGTGCACAGATGCCTCATAGCGAAACCCTTCGTGTAATGCGGATTATGGATGAAATCCGCTCCCAGTGGGGCATGAAGTATCCATGCGAAGCACAGGAAGAGGAAGGAAAGCAATTAGCTGAATCAGCTGATCAGGCTAAGGTAGCGGGAGAAGCAGAGGCCACAGACGTCACAGAAGCAGTAGGAAGTACGGTGACGGCAGAAACCATAGAAGTTATGGGAACTACTGAGATTACAGGAACAGCAGAAGATAAAGAAGCTGCAGAAGTTGCAGGAAGTGTGGAGGTTACAGCAACGGAAGGAAGCGCAGTGGCTGCAGAAGTTTCAAAAATTGCAGAAGATATGGAAACGACAGAGACACGGTAAATGCCGCAGAAGTTTCTTTTATAATTTCTGTTTGCTCTAAGACATTATAGAAGAATCACAAGTTGAATTGGACATAATGGAGCAGGAAAAGAGAAAAAGGTCCAAAGGAGAAGGAAGCAAGGCGAGGAAAGCACAGAAAGCACAGAAACCACAGAAATTACAGGTATAATCCAGGAATGAATGGAAATGATACAGAGTAAATGAATCTGCAAAGACAGAATTTGTTTACTCTGTTTCTTTGTTACTTGGTGAATTGTTTTACGGAAAAGGTCTAAAAGCCTGGTAGTTTATGGATTTCAGTGTCGGGTGCACTAAACCAATAGAATTAGACAGAAAGGGGTTTTAAGAAAATGAAAAGTGATGATAAGAATGTATTACGTGAGGTGCAGAAAAATACCCAGATGGCAATGCAGGCCATTGATTCCATCAGCAGTAAAATTTATGATGACACCTTATCGGCACAGGTGACGAAAGACAGCATGAAGTATGGGGAGATCTACAATCGGGCAACCAATGAGCTTCTGCAGGGAAAGGCTGAGTGCTACAAGGAAACCGGATATCAGGAAATGATGCTGCGTGGAGCGATTAAGGCAAACACCATGCTTAATTCCAGCACCAGCCATGTGGCAGAGCTTCTGATCCAGGGAACGAACCGTGGATTAACCGATATGTGGAAGATTATGAATCACTGTGAGAATGCAGGTGACCGTTCCGTGGAGATTGCCAAGGAACTGATGGATTTCGAAGAAAAAAGCATTGAAAAACTCAAAGAGTACCTATAAATATTTTTGAATATTTTTCACAAAATTTTACCACAAATTTTTAACACTTTAGTGTAAGAAAATGCTTGAAAGGGAAAAAAATCTGATATATAATAGCAACAGATTGAGAAAGCGGTATACTATATTATAGATTGTATACAAGGATACCGTACCACAACAAACATTTAAAGGAGGACATGACAATGTCATACGTTGATGAAGTTTATCAGATGGTCGTAGAGAAAAATCCTGCACAGCCGGAATTCCATCAGGCAGTAAAAGAGGTACTGGAATCTCTGAGAGTCGTTATTGAAGCAAACGAGGAGAAGTACAAGAAGGATGCTTTATTAGAGAGAATCGTTACTCCTGAAAGACAGTTGTTATTCCGCGTTCCCTGGGTAGATGATAAGGGACAGGTTCAGGTTAATAATGCATATCGTGTACAGTTTAACAGTGCAATCGGACCTTACAAGGGTGGTTTAAGATTACATCCTTCTGTAAACCTTGGTATTATCAAATTCTTAGGTTTTGAACAGATCTTTAAGAACTCATTAACCGGACTTCCTATCGGTGGTGGTAAAGGTGGTTCTGATTTCGATCCTAAGGGCAAGTCAGACAGAGAAGTAATGGCATTCTGCCAGAGCTTTATGACAGAGCTTCACAAATATATCGGGGCTGACACCGATGTTCCTGCCGGTGATATCGGTACAGGAGCAAGAGAAATCGGCTTTATGTATGGTCAGTACAAGAGACTGACAGGCCTTTATGAAGGCGTACTTACCGGTAAGGGCTTAACCTATGGTGGTTCTTTAGCAAGAACGGAAGCTACCGGATATGGATTATTATATTTAACAGAAGAAATGTTAAAGTGCAATGGTAAGGACATCGCAGGTAAGACCGTTGCTGTTTCAGGAGCCGGTAACGTAGCAATCTACGCAATCCAGAAGGCACAGCAGCTTGGCGCTAAGCCGGTTACCTGTTCGGATTCTACCGGATGGATTTATGATCCGGAAGGAATTGATGTAGAATTACTGAAGGAAGTTAAGGAAGTAAAACGTGCACGTCTTACCGAGTATGCAGCAGCAAGACCGTCCGCACAGTACCATGATAAGAAGGCAGAAGGAACCAATCAGTGGTCCATCAAGGTTGACATCGCTCTTCCTTGTGCAACACAGAACGAGCTGAACCTTGAAGATGCAAAGACACTTGTTGCAAACGGTGTATTCGCAGTAGCAGAAGGTGCTAACATGCCTACTACGATGGAAGCAACGGAATACTTCCAGCAGAATGGCGTACTGTTCTGCCCTGGCAAGGCATCCAATGCAGGAGGTGTTGCTACTTCCGCATTAGAGATGAGCCAGAACTCCGAAAGACTGAGCTGGACCTTCGAAGAAGTAGACAGCAAGCTTAAAGGAATCATGGTTAACATTTTCCATAACCTTGATGATGCAGCTAAGAAGTATGGCATGGAAGGCAACTATGTTGCCGGTGCTAACATCGCCGGATTCTTAAAGGTTGCAGATGCTATGCAGGCTCAGGGTATTGTTTAGAATTTACGTGAATTGCCCGGAAACATTATGTTTCCGGGCTTTTTTGATGCTCTTACATAATAAGAACGGGAGAGATGGATAGAAGAAAAGATTCATGCTGTAGTTCTGAATTTCTTCTTTGAATCGGACTGAAGGATCACGAAGACATGCAAAACCCTGTAAATACGCAGAGGACAGCTGAAGGCGGCCGGTATTTATTAGATGGCAGGGTGAGATAGAAAAGAACAACAGATTCAATTGTAAAGTGGGAAATTATATTTGATTTATAAATAAATATGGGGAGATTATGGTCAGATTAGCACATCTTGTATTTCTCCAGGGAAGCAGAAGGGGAATATACAATGAATTATGTGCCTGTGACACTATATTTAGTATAGGGCATAGGTAGACAAAAAGCAAGAAAAAATACATATTTATGCAAAAAAATGAAATAGTTGAGAAAATAGATTTTTTGCAATGATTGTGCTATACTATAATACATTAAAAGATAGAATATTTTTGTGAGGTGCATGATGAAAAAACAATCCAGAGGAATTCGGAAATTGGTATTATCGGCAATGTTTATGGCAATCGGTCTGGTTCTTCCGTTTATAACAGGTCAGATCCAGCAGATAGGAAATATGCTGCTTCCAATGCACATTCCGGTTTTACTTTGTGGATTGATCTGTGGGTGGCAGTATGGCGCAATTGTAGGATTTATTCTGCCGTTGCTTCGTTATGCGTTGTTTGGTATGCCGCCAATTTTCCCGACCGGTGTTTCCATGACCTTTGAGCTGGCTGCCTATGGTGCGGTTATTGGTCTGATGATGCAGTGATACCTTGCGTCTGGTTCGTATCGGCGATTATGATGTTTGTCCATGTATTGGC
>USDI01000192.1 GCA_900553305.1 uncultured Lachnospiraceae bacterium | reverse complement strand
GGAATTACCTTCAATGATGTGGCGGGGGAAGACGAAGCCAAGGAGCTTTTAACCGAAATTGTAGATTTCCTGCACAATCCGGCAAAGTATCAGGAAATCGGTGCGGTATGTCCGAAGGGTGCACTTCTTGTAGGACCTCCCGGAACCGGTAAAACCTTACTGGCAAAGGCCGTTGCAGGCGAAGCCAGTGTACCGTTCTTTTCGATTTCCGGTTCGGAATTTGTGGAGATGTTTGTTGGTATGGGTGCTTCCAAGGTACGTGACCTGTTCCGGCAGGCGAATGAAAAGGCACCATGTATTGTGTTTATTGATGAAATTGATACAATTGGTAAAAAGCGTGACAGCGGCGGCTATGGAGGTAACGATGAACGTGAGCAGACCCTGAACCAGTTATTAACAGAAATGGATGGTTTTGATGCTTCAAAGGGTGTTGTGATTCTGGCTGCAACGAACCGTCCGGACAGTCTGGATCCGGCATTGCTCCGCCCCGGACGTTTTGACCGCAGAATCCCTGTGGAGCTTCCGGACTTAAAAGGAAGGGAAGAAATTCTGAAGGTACATGCCCGTAAGGTTAAGCTTTCAGATCAGGTAGATTTTAATGCCATTGCAAGAGCTGCTTCCGGAGCGTCGGGTGCAGAGCTTGCCAATATGGTCAATGAAGCTGCACTCCGTGCAGTCCGTGAGAACCGTAAGTTTGTTACCCAGGCAGATCTTGAAGAGAGTATTGAAACGGTCATTGCCGGTTATCAGAAGAAAAATAAGGTTCTGTCCACGAAGGAACGTCTCATTGTATCCTATCATGAGATCGGACATGCGCTTGTGGCCGCATTGCAGACACAATCCGCACCTGTTACCAAGATTACGATTATTCCCCGTACCTCAGGAGCACTCGGTTATACCATGCAGGTAGATTCCGAGGAGCGTAACCTGATGACGAAGGAAGAGCTTGCCAATAAGATTGCAACCCTTACAGGCGGCAGATGTGCTGAAGAACTGATTTTCCATTCCATTACCACAGGAGCCTCCAATGATATTGAGCAGGCAACGAAGCTTGCCAGGGCAATGATTACCAGGTATGGCATGAGTGAGAAATTCGGAATGGTTGCCTTTGAAACCCGGAACAATGCGTATCTTAACGAAGATGCTACCTTAAGCTGTTCGCCGCAGAAGGCAGCAGAGATTGACGATATGGTGATTTCTCTTGTAAAGCAGGGCTACAGCACAGCCATGGAGCTTTTAAGCACCCATCAGGACAAGCTTCATGAGCTTGCTAAATACCTGTATGAAAAGGAAACGATTACAGGCGAAGAGTTCATGGAAATCTTAAATCAGACCAAATAGTATGAATTTTTGCATCCTGTGTATGACAATTGGTATGATTTTTTGCATCGGACAGGTAAACTGAATGGTATGGAAGAACAGACTTATATATGGGGAAGCAGTGATGAAATTATTGGATCTTGTAATTGTAGACGATGAACCGATTTTATTAAAGGGTCTGTTAAAGACTTATGCCTGGGATCAGATGGGATTCCAGGTGGTTGGTACGGCATTAAGCGGAGAGCAGGCAATTGAAGTGATCCGTGAGAAGAAACCGGATGTGGTGCTGACCGATATCCGGATGAAACAGATGACCGGATTACAGATGATGGATACGATACAGCAGACAGGACAGGAGTGCCTGTTTGTTGTATTAAGTGCGTATCGGGATTTTGAGTATGCAAAGGAAGCATGCGATCTAGGTGCGTTTGCTTATCTGTTAAAGCCGATCGAGGATGACAAGCTGCAGGAAACCATGCAGAATGCGTACCGGTCCTGTATGGAAAAGCAGAAAAAAGAAGAGCGCATGGAAAGCTGGGAGAAGCTGGTAATGAAGGATGCGACAAGCTTCCTGCAGGTCATTGTGCAGAAGTATCTGTTTAATCAGATTTCCTTTGATAAGCTGACCGAGGTTTTTGAGACCGTGGATCAGCCAGTACAAAAGGAAGAGCGTTTTATTGCTGTGAATACGGATATTGATCTTGCATACAAAATCACGAATACATTGGAATATGAAGCGGCACGTTTTGCCCTGAAGTCCTTTCTGGAACAAAAGCTGCGGGAGAGGTTTGCTTATTTATGCCTGCAGGGACAGGGAGAGACGCTGCTCTTTCTGGTCCGCACGAAAGAAAATGCCACAGTACTTGCAGTGAAGCATCTTCTGGAGGAAGCAAAGGAAGAATTGAAAAGTCCTATCATTGCTTCCATATCCAAGCCATATAAGGGACTTCCCGGAATCCGGAAAAGCTACGAGGAAGCCAGCGAGCTGTTTACTATGGCAAGTGAAGCCGGTTCCGGTTCGTTTACCATTTATATGGAAAGTGCCTCACAATATGCTAAGGATACGTCGGCACCGGAAGAGCAGCAGATTGGAAGTGCGCTCCGCAGGAATGATGAAAATGCACTGAAGGAGGCTTTTGTACACTTCCTTTACACGCTGCCAGCACAGGAGGAGACACAGCGCCAGAGACTTCATACGGTCATGCTTGATGCTGAGGTTTTCCTGGAAGAGACTTATGGAATGTCAGAGGAATTAAAAAAGCAGTTCCAGAATTATTATTCCAATATGCAGAACTTAAGTGCATCGAAGGAAGTGGATGTGAGCTATAAGATTCTGTGCCGGGCAATTGAGGAACGAAAGAATTATGCCGCCAGTCATGAGGTCGGAGGAAACCGGGAATATATGACAGAAGCCCTGGCCTATATTGACGAGCATCTGCAGGAGGAGGATCTTTCGATTGTAGCGGTCGCCATGCATGTGTACCTGAATCCCGTTTATTTTGGAAGGGTATTTAAAGAAAGCCAGCAGATGTCCTTTAAAAAATATCTGTTACAGTGCCGGATGGAAAAGGCCAAGAAGCTTTTGCAGAACGGGAATGAAAGTATCGGAAGCATTTGTGAACAGATCGGTATCAGCAATCCATCTTACTTTTCCCATCTGTTTAAGGAATATACCGGGAAGCTTCCCACCGAATATAAGAAGGAATGGTAGCCGTTTAGAAGGGATATAAGAATTTATCATATGAAAATCAGAAAAGCAACCTCCGGAATCCAAAGAAAATATCTGAAATATACAATCGGACTTCTTCTGCTTGCGCTGTTTTTGTCAAGCATGGGAGTCTGGTTTTATATGCGTAATATTATGATGGGAATCGTTACGGATAAATATAACTTTATGACGGAAAAGACCGGGATTTCACTTGATACCCTGTATCAGAAGACCGAAAAGGTGACAGAAGAATGCATTTTAAATGATCAGGTGCAGCAGAGCCTTAAGGCAAAGCCTATGGAAGAGGTGGACCGGAATTCTTTAAGTAAATATTTTGCCTATATTGACCTCGATCATGTTTCAGAATACTGTTATGTGGATAATAAGAAAAATCTTTATACCCGGTCCTATTCGAAGATTCCTTACCAGTATTTCGAGGACAGCCTTCTGGTGCAGCAGCTTGGCACTTCCTATGCCGATACCAGGTGGTTTGTTATGAAGGACTATCTGTTTGGGACAGGAGAAGAAGCTCTGTTTGTCGGACGCAAGGTACACAGCCTGAATTATGCACATGAGCCGGGGTATTTGTTTTTTAAGATGAATCCGGAGTTTTTGCAGAGTCTGTTGCTTGAAGAAGATAATCTCACACAGGAGGCAGCAATCGGAATTATGGATCCGCAGGGAAGAATCTGTGCGTACTGGTATCCCGAAGGCTTTACTTTATCCACCGAACAGGAAGCTGTTCTGGCTGATTATGCGCAGACACAAGGGTATGGATCTTTGGTTGAAAATGAGAAAATAAGCGGAGGCATATTATCTGTTTATAAACAGGAGGAGTGCGGATTTTCAGTATTTACGCTTGTTCCCGAGCGGGTACTTGGTAAGGAAATTACAAAGGTATTCTGGGTACTGCTTGTCATCTATCTGTTAGTCATTGCGATTGCCGTAGTATTAAGTATTTATTTTTCCAATAAATTTACGAAGCCCATTAAGGAACTGAACCGGGCCATGACAGAATTTAACGGAGAGGATTTCAGTAAGCTGGTCCATCTGAATACGAAAACAGAGCTTGACCAGATCGGGAATGCCTATAATGAGATGCTTTCCAATATCAAAGAGCTGCTGGATGAGATCAGGACACAGCAGAAGGAGCTGCGCACCAGTGAATTGAATATGCTGATCAGTCAGATTAATCCGCATTTCTTATATAATACGCTGGACACGATTTATATGCTGGCGAGAATTAATAAAGAAGAGACCACGATGAATATGATTCAGGCTCTGTCCAAATATCTGAGGCTTTCGTTAAGTAAAGGAAGTGAAATTGTTACGGTGGAAGATGAGCTTGAAAATGTGAAGAGTTATCTGCAGATCCAGCAGATCCGTAATGAAAATCTGTTTACCTATACGATAGACTGTGAAGTGGATCCGAAAGAAACCTGGGTGTTAAAGCTGATTTTACAGCC
>USDI01000191.1 GCA_900553305.1 uncultured Lachnospiraceae bacterium | reverse complement strand
TGCAGGCACGGCTTTCACGTAACGGGGTAATGAATGCGCCAAAAGCCTTGTGGGTAGGATGAATCTGATAAGCATTCAGTCCTTCGATATCGTCAAAATCGCAGATTAAAGCCAGTTCATAGTTGCTTTCTGCAGCTTTTTCATCATTGACAGCAACAACAAGCTTCTTTAAAGTAGGAATCTCAGCTTCAAAAACAGAAAGACGTTTCTTAGCTTCTTCAATGGTTTCCTGCCTGGTCTTTCCGTCTGCATTTTCTTTTAATTTGAACATTACAATGTGTTTAATCATAGGTGGTTTTCCTTTCTTTTCGTGTAGATATTTATTGGGCAGATGAAATGAATCAGAAATTCATTCGTTACTGGGACAGTAACTTTCATTCATCGTATAATAGATCTTAGCAAATCATAAACACACTTGCAAGGTTTTGGGTAACAGGATATGATGTAAAAAAGATGAGGTGACACACATGGCAAAAACAGAAGCAGAAATTTGTAAAGAATGTAAGGGAAACTGCTGCAAGTCAACAGGGTGTTCTCTTTCCCCGGAGGATATGATTCTTGGAATCCGGGCACAGAAAGAAATGTCAGGGGCAGAGAGGATGCAGCATACGGACATAGAAGAAGTAAAAGCAGAAAAAATCGCATCAGAAAAAGAGCCTGACATCGAAGTAATTGAGAATTGGCTGATGAACAGCAACTGTGCACTGGATTCTTTTGGCTATCCGGGAGGAAGACTGCTTTATGTGCGGATGCGGCACAAGTGCTTTACCTTTATCGGAGTCGATGCCATGGGAGAATGTGTAGCGTTAACCGATACAGGCTGCCTGTTATCGTATGAGGATCGTCCCAAGGGAGGACGGATGCTGATTGCCAGTGAAGATCACCGCTGTACCCAGAAATACACCAGAGAGATGATGGTGGAGGACTGGATGCCTTATCAGGAACAGCTTAAGCAGATCTGGAAAAAGTGGTATGAGAAGTTTACACAGGACGGTACGTTTGACCGCTGTGAAGAAGAATATATGAAGTTTCAGAGAGCACGTCGGGAGCAGATGATGGCTTCCATGCAGGAATGATAGAGGAAAGAAATGCTTAAGGTTTCGCATATTAAGAAAAGGTATGGAAAAAGAATCATATTGGATGATATTTCTCTGGAAGCAGAGTGCGGACAGTGTCTTGCACTTGCCGGGAAAAACGGCTGCGGTAAGACAACACTGATGCAGATTCTGGCGGGAGCCATCCGGCCTGACGCAGGAGAAATCTCCTTTTTCGGAAAGAATCCGCTGCAGAAGCGTAAATACTTCCGGAAGTATGTGGGATATGTTCCGCAGGAGCCACCGCTCATGGAAGAGCTTACCGTGAAGGATAATTTAAAGCTGTGGGGTGTCTGGCAGTCAGAGCATCGGGAATTACTGCTTGCGTCTTTTGAACTGGAGGATCTGCTGAAAACAGAGGTCCGGAAACTGTCGGGAGGAATGAAACGCAGATTGTCGATTGCCTGTGCGCTGGCACAGTGGCCGCCAATTCTGCTGCTGGATGAGCCGACAACGGCACTTGATTTATATTATAAGAATAACATTCAGCAATGGCTGATGCAGTATCGGAAGATGAATGGAATTGTGTTGTTAACTTCACATGATGAAAACGAAATTCTTTCCTGTGACCGCTGCCTGATTATGAAGCAGGGGAAGCTCACGGAGCTTACGGGAGAAGATTTTACCATAGAGGAAATCAGAAAAGAAATCATAGCACCAGATAAGTAATGGTGAAGGGAGAAGAAAAATGCCAAAATTTGATCCAATGACAGGAGAACTTATTACAGAGGAAACAGATGAAAAAGGAACTGCATCTATAACAGAAAACCAGACAGATATTGGGCAGACAACAGAACAAACCGGAAGCCAGTTTGTGCCAAGGTTTGATCCGATGACGGGGCAGCCGATTCATACCGCACAACCGCAGTCACAATCACAGCCTCAGTTTCAACCGCAGTCTCAACCTCGGGCACAAAAGAAGTCGCATAAGACAGCAATTATCGTTTCGATTATTGTTGGAGCAGTGGTATTACTTGGAATTCTTGCTTTTGTATTAGTAGCAGTGCTGTTTTCCAATCCGAGAGCAACAGTGGAAAGGGCATGTGCAAAAACCTTTTCCGAAGGTGGATATTTATATGATGCGTTGAAGGATATCCATGGATTTGGAGAAGAGTATACGGTAACATCTAATATTCTGGTTACGATGCATAGAGAATATTTCGACAGCTCGATTGCATTTTATGCGCAGCTGGGAGTAGAGGGAAAAGACAAACAACTTGCAGGAACGATTGAATACAACAATTCGTTTATGCCGATTCCGGAAATTGAATATAAGATGCAGATTGACGAGCAAGAGGCTCGTTTCCAGATTCCAACGATAGACAACCATGTATTCACTTACAACTATACGGAAGAAAAGCATGGATATCTGACGGAAGTGGGTTCAGCAGAACAGCTGCAGAGGATTGATGATGTGTTGAAAATGATCTATTCCAGTGAATCCCCGGAAGATATCAAAAATACAGAATTAGGTGTGAAGCTGACTGACTTTTATCGTTCCCTGAAAGTGGAAAAGTCAGATGCCGGGCAGTTTGAAGTGGATGGAAACATCCGGAAGTGCAAGGGATATGCCATTCAGGTGACACAGGAGGATATGAACCGGTTCAGGGAGGTTTATCAGGAATATATTGAGACAACAATGGCAGACCAGTTACATATAATTGGAATGACCGCAGAGGAATATACGGAACAGATATTTGCAGATATTCAGGACATGGAAACTGCAACGATCCGGTTTTATGTGTATCAAAAGAAACTGGCCTGTGTGGAGCTTGAATTTGAAGGAGACGTTTATCAGGTGGTTTTCCATGGTGGGGACTATCGGATACAGAATGTTGAGTTGATTGTAAACGATGGTACGGTATGCGCAATTGAAGGAGAACTTGCCGGAGATGAGGAAAGCATTTCAGTAGATTTTGAGGAAGGCCGTGCAGAGGTGACATATAACCGGAGTACCGGAGCTTATGACATTAAATTGGAAAATACTTATGAAAAGATTAAAATGAACGGAATACTTTCCATCGGAAACAAGGAGATCAGACTGACTGTGGATCAGTTTGCCCTGGAGGGAGAGTCGGATTATACCTTAAGTGGAGATATTGCAGTAACTAAGGGTGCGGTCATTGATACAATGAAGGGGGAAACCTTTGACATTGGAAATGCCGGTGAAGCGGAGTATAGCGAGTTATTTGATAACCTGAATCAGATGCTCGATGGCTTATCAGAATACTAAAAGGGAACCCGATGAAAACGTGGATTGCTTTTTTTATAGTGGAATGTAAAAGAACATGGAAGACATTGTTAAAGTCCATAGGAAACTTCTGTGCCTGTCTGCTTCTCACGGCAGCGCTGGTTGCAGTATTCAGTGCGCTTATGCAGAATGCGCAGGTGTTTCACAAGGTGAATATTGGCATTGCGATTCCGGAGGGAGAGAGCATCAGCCGTCTGGCAACGCAGTATATTTCTTCCATGGACAGCGTCCGTTCGGTCTGTGACTTTTATTATCTGGATGAAAAAGAAGCTGTGGAACAGTTAAAACAGGGAACCCTTCAGGCGGTGGTCGTGCTGCCTGAGGGCTTTTATCATGATGTGCAGGTAGGGATCAATCCGCCTGCACAGATTTATTTTCCGAAGGATGCTGCGCAGAACACACAGGTATTTGAAGAACTGGTAACTGCAGGGGTATCTTTTTTGCAGACCGCAGAGGCGGGTGTGTACGCAGCATTGGACACGGCATCTTATTATGGTGTCGAATTACAGGGGGCAGGACTCGGCGATACGATTGCCTATCTGTTTGCCAATCAGATGTTGAAAAGAGACAGCGTATATTCTGCCCAAATGCTTTCGCCCCTGGGAAATCTTTCGGTTGTGGAATATTATTACGCAGCAGGCTTTGTGATCCTGCTTATGATGTGTGGAATCCAGTTTGGCTTTTTGTATGGAAAGCGGAAGAGATCCGTGAAAGATAAACTGAAAATCCGGGGCGTGGGAAGTATCCGGCAATCCGTCGTTAAGGTTCTGGTAATGACGATGTTTCTGTATGTGACAGGGATTTTGTATTATTTTGCGGGAATTGGCATTGCCAGCAGGACCAAAACGTATTTCGTGCTTTATCAGGGGAAAATATGGTATGTCCTGTTATTCTTATGTTTGGGGATAGCCATTTATTTTCATGTGTTGTATGAACTGGCGGGTACAAGCTCACAGGCAGCAGTATTCGTTTTTGCGGTGAATATCATTACGATCATCGGAACCGGTGTCCTGATTCCGGAGGCTTATCTGGGAAGAGAGATTGCCGGAATCAGTCGTTTCCTGCCGATGAAATACTGGAATGCATACGCAGCGGGAATACTGGAGGGAGAGTTATCCAAAGAAGCGGTAGCAGGAACGGTATTTTTCCTGCTTATTGGAATGGCAGCCGGGGCACTTCTTTCCTTGCGAAATGGGAGAAAACGGCTGTTTGTAAACGAACCTT
>USDI01000190.1 GCA_900553305.1 uncultured Lachnospiraceae bacterium | reverse complement strand
AGGACCATATCCGTGAGAAGCCGGTTATCCGTTGTCTTAAAGGAGCCGGTTCAGCCGGATGTTCTGCAGCAGGCGGTCGATATGACACTTCCACGGTTTCCGATTTTTAAAACTGCAATCCACAAGGGATTTTTCTGGCGTTATTTGACACCGAACCACCGTCCCGGTCCTTTTGTACAGCCGGACATCCGTAACTTCTGTATGCCGATGTCTTTCCGCGCAAACAATCGTTATTTAATGAGGATTTACTATTATGGGAACCGGATTTCCTTAGAAGCGCATCATTCTCTCGGTGACGGTACGGGCGGTATGTTCGTCTTAAACACCATTACCGCAAATTATCTGCGCCTGTTGGGACATGAAATTTCGAACGGCTATTTCGTTAAGGATATCGACGAAACACCGGATCCGGAGGAATTAGAGGACGCTTATATGCGCTATGCCAATGCCAAGGTCTGTCCTCCTCGTCCAGGTGAAAAGACCTACCGTGTCCGTGGAACGAAAGAGCCCTTCTATACCTTTAACGTCATTGAGGGGGCGATGAGTACCTCGGAGGTACTTGCCGTTGCGAAGAAATATAACGCATCCGTAACAGAATATCTGAATTCGGCTCTGCTTTATGCCCTGTTGCAGAAGCAGCAGAACGAATGGCATATCCGGCTTCATCCGGTAAAAATCGCCATGCCGGTCAATTTACGGAGATTCTTCCCATCGAAAACGCTGCGGAACTTTATTACGATGGTTTACCCCTCCATAGACCCGCGTCTTGGGGACTATACCTTTGAAGAAATCATTACGCAGGTACACCATTACATGCGTTATTATATTAATGAGAAGTTCCTGCGCGGCGATATTACGACGAATGCCAGCACACAACGCAATCCGGTCATCCGTGTGATTCCGTTGTTTATCAAGGACTTCGTGGTACGGCAGTTCTACCGTATCGTACAGGATAAGAACTCTTCTGCCGGCTTAACCAATATGGGGGCCCTCAAGGTTCCGGATGATATGAAGCCCTATATTGAGAAATTTGATATCTACATGGGACAGCCTTTTTCCTGCCGGACGAACTGTGCCATTGCCAGCTTCGAGGATACGCTCACCATTAACTTTGCAAGCAACATCATTGAAAGCGACGTGGAACGCTACTTCTTCCGTAAGCTCGTAAAAGACGGCATCCATGTAACCATACAGAGCAACCGGGATTAACCGGTCACCTCATTTAAGAAAGGAGTCCTGACATTGTCATACTGTGTGAACTGCGGGGTCGAGCTTGACCCTTCGTTAAAGAAATGTCCTTTATGCAATACACCCGTTATTAATCCGAATGAGCTGGAGGGGTTCACCTATGAGCCGCCTTTTCCGACTGTGAAAGGGCAGGTCGATCCGGTAAAACGCAAGGATCTGTTCCTTTTTACCGTCGTGGTACTGCTTGCAACTTCCTTAAGCTGTCTGGCCTTAAACCTGTTCGTTTATTCCAGATCACCGTGGTCCCTATTCATCATCGGGATCTGCCTGGTTTTGTTCGTATTCCTGCTGCCGGCTTTTATCCAGAACAAGTTACCGATCTATGTTTCCCTGCTTTTTGACGGAATCTCCATCGGAATTTACCTCTACCTTATTACTTACAACACCAGAAGTAATGAATGGTTTTTCCGGTTGGCACTTCCGATTACGGTACTGCTTACGATTTTGGCTGAGATCTTTACGCTGCTGATTCATACCTTCCGGTTTTCGTTTCTGTCCGCAGCCCTTTATATCTTCGCTGAAATCGCGGTATTCTGCGTGGCACTGGAGCTGCTGATTGACCGCTTCTGTAACCGGCCACTTGCTTTAGGCTGGTCTGCAATTGTACTTACCGTATGCAGCGTGATTGTAATTGCCTTAATCACCATGCTCTCCACCCAGCGGCTTCGCGATGCCGTAAGACGGCGGCTGCATTTCTAATAATAAAACTGCCGTTCCGGAAGAGAGTTGGAACGGCAGTTTTTAGCTATAGAAAATTCCTTTTACACTTTATGACAAATCATGCAGTCTTCGCTGCTCTCCCATGTTCAATTGTACATGGGAATCTTATGTACCACCTTTCTGTATACCTTAAATGCCAGAACAGCAATTAAAGAAACGACACAATACAAAGTGGAAAGAATTCCAACTGCACCACCAACAATAACAATAATCCATAATCCAATATTCATTTTATTTACTTCCTTTCATATCTTAATCTTTATCGCTCGATCCACCATACCCAGACACCGGCTGCAATAGCGATGACAATAAACACCACGGCTGCAATCATTTCACCCATGAATACATCCTCCATTTTCCCATACGGGCGTACCAAAATAAACCCATAGACCTTCTATGAGTCAGTTCCGTTTTCTGTACGTTTCCACAAACCCACCTTACTTTTCCGTGGATTTTGTCAGAGCAGTACCTTATAACGCAAGGACGCGTTTCTTGCCATCTCGATTATGTATATAGGAAATAATAAAGAAGCTGCTGTATGCAGCATGACAATGACGCTGGTATATTCGTAAGAATGCCAGCCATACACACAAGGAAAGGAGTCCTGCCACCAGTAATAGAAGCAGAAGCTCTACAGATTCCAGGCGGTTCTTCCTTTCTGTGCTTATATCCATGGTATCTGCCACCGAACGGTATTCCTGACTCAGCTTCCGATAATAAGCCACACACTGCCGTCGGTTCTGCGGCACGGATAACCGCAGGATTGTCCGGGAAATTGCATGCAACAAACTGGGAATCTACCTTGAGCTTCTCAAAGTACATCCCGGAAAAGAGCATCGCAAATGCGATACATAACGTGATCAATTGTCGCATTCTCTTTTTAAGCATGATCCATTTCCTGTCTGATAATATAATAATGATAAAAGACTGGTCAGAGATTACACTGACCAGTCCTATTCTAACAAAAACAATACGTTATTGCAACATCTTTAACAACAATATTTTCCATCTTTCTCCATTTGGATCCTGGTTTCATAAAAGGCGCGTATTCCCTCCATAAGAGAAACCGTGTCCCGCGTTCCACCTGTTTCATAAGCAGAATGCATGGCAAGCTGGGCTGCCCCCATATCTACGGTATTTAGGGAAACCTTCTCATTGGACAGATTTCCAAGTGTGGATCCCCCTGCAATGTCACTCCGGTTCGTATATTCCTGATACGGGATCTCCGCTTTCCGTAAGGTCTTTTTAAACAACGCCTCGGCAATGCCATCGGTCGTATACTTCTGGTTCGCATTGTATTTGATCAGCACGCCTCCGTTTAGGCATGGCGCATTGGTCGGATCTGCCTTATCGGTATGGTTGGGATGCATGGCATGTCCATTATCCGCAGACAGCATCATACTGGATGCAAGCTGACGGATGCTTTCTCCTCTGGTAAGGGAAAGGCTCTCCTGAATTCTCGCAAGGACATCTGCAAGGAAAGTAGACTTCGCTCCCTGCTTCGTACCGCTTCCGACCTCTTCATTATCAAAAACAGCAAGCACCTTACTCATTCCAGTATTTTCTGCCTGCAAAAAGGCTTCCTTCGAGGTAAATGCACATTGCAGGTCATCAATCTTGGGGCTTGAATAAAATTCCTGTTCCGCCCCCCAGATGCGTCCCTCTTCCCTCAAATAGAGAAAGAGATCATATCCTAAAAGTGCCTCTTCTTCTACTCCTGCCTCTTTGGCCAGCAGTTTCTTAAGCTTACCCTTAGCCGTTCCTTCTCCAAGCAGAGGCAGCATATCCTTCTGTGCATTGTAGGCATAGCCCTCATTAATCTGACGGTTCATGTGAATGGCAAGATTCGGAATCAGGCACAGATCCTGATCAAGATTCACCAGTACGCTCTCAATGCCGTCCTTCCGGTTCACCACCACACGTCCTGCAATGGAAAGTGGACGGTCCAGCCATGTGGAACAGATCATTCCACCGTACTTTTCCACATTCAGTTTCAGATAACGGTCATCGACCGTCATTTCGTAATTGCTCTTCAGTTTAAAGGTCGGGGAATCGCTGTGGGATGCACAGATTAAAAAGCCTCCCATAGTCTCTTCCGGGATCGTAAAGGCAATCAGGGATGACTGGTTGCGGGTAACGAAATATCTGCCGCCCTTACGAAGCGTCCAGTCCTTTGCTTCATTCAGCCGCTCATAGCCGCCTGCCTGAAGCTCTGCTGCAATGTTGTGAATCACATGATAGCAGCTCGGGCTCCTTTTAATAAAATCAATCAGCTCCTGCGTTTTCTGTATCTCTTTCGTAGTAATACGTGTTGTTTCCATGTTATTAATTCTCCTACCTGCAACTTAGTTGTAACTATTCAAAAAAGGATGTACTCCACTTATTATACATTGTTTATACTAAAAAAACATCACCACATTAAGTAATAATGTCTTTCTACTTTTCCAATTCTTTTTCCATAATTATTCTGATTGCTGTAATATCTGTAAAGATAAGTTTTATTCCACGATTATGCATCGCCAGCACTTCATTCAGATTTTCAACAAGTAGTTTATCCAGCTTTTTATGTATTGTTACCGGCTGTTTCTGAATCGTATGTATATGATCAAAATATTTTTCAATAACAGGAAACGCATTCTG
>USDI01000189.1 GCA_900553305.1 uncultured Lachnospiraceae bacterium | reverse complement strand
TCCCTTACCAACCGGACTGATCAGATCCATGACACCAAGATGGATGATGTGGTTTACGAGGAATTTAAGGGAACCGGTAACATGGAATTAATGCTTGACCGGAAACTGTCTGAGAAGAGAATCTTCCCGGCAATCGATATTCCGAGATCCAGTACCCGTCGTGAGGACCTGTTGTTATCCCAGGACGAGCTTGATGCCATGAATATTATCCGTAAGGCGTTGAACGGATTAAAGCCGGAAGAGTCGCTGGACAGGATACTGGATCTGTTTGCGAAAACAAGAAATAATCAGGAATTTGTTAATATGGTTAAGAAGATCAAATGGTTATAAAAAGTGCTTGCAAAGGCATGATACCTATGATATACTTAAAAAGCTGTTTCGTAGGAAACACAGTGGATGAGAACAGAAAATATGAGAAATGATAATAGAGAGGTGAAATTATGAGAGAAGGAATCCATCCTGATTATTATCAGGCAACTGTAACTTGCAACTGTGGCAACACTTTTGTAACAGGTTCAACAAAGGAAGATATTCACGTTGAAGTTTGTTCCAAATGTCATTCATTCTACACAGGTCAGCAGAAGGCTGCAAGAACTGACGGACGTATTGATAAGTTCAACAAGAAGTATGGCGTAGCAAGCAAATAATGAAACGATGAAGGTTGAGGTGTTACATCATCTCAACCTTTTTTGTAATGGAGATTTAAAATGGCGAAAAAGAAAAAATCCGCACACTACTCCGGAATCGGCGGTCAGGCCGTTCTGGAAGGTGTTATGATGAAGAATAAAGACGATTATGCGGTTGCAATCCGTAAAGCCGATGGGGAAATTGATGTCGAGGTGGATGTGTTCCGTGGACTTTTTCCGGGAAGCAGAATTACGAAGATTCCGTTCTTACGCGGTATTTTTAATTTTATTGACTCACTTCGCCTTGGCATGAAATGTATCAATCATTCTGCCCAGTTCTATGAGGACGGCGATGCGGAGGAAACGAAGCTGGATAAGGCACTTGACAAGATTTCCGGAGGACGCGGCGAAAAGATTCTGATGGGATTTACGACAGTGCTTTCGATCGTGCTTGCTGTGGCAGTTTTTATTCTTCTGCCGTATTATCTGTCCACGTTGCTGAATGGATTTATCCGGAACGATTCCCTGCTTGCGATTATTGAGGGTGTCATCCGGATTGCAATCTTTTTACTTTATATTGTGGCAATCAGTCTGATGAAGGACATTCATCGTCTGTATCAGTATCATGGTGCAGAGCATAAATGCATCAACTGTATCGAAAAGGGAAGACCGCTTACTGTATATAACGCAATGAAAAGCTCCCGTATTCATAAGCGGTGTGGAACAAGCTTCCTGTTTTTCGTGGTATTTGTAAGTATTATCCTGTTTTTCTTTATCAGAGTACCGAATCCGGTATATCGTGTACTGCTCCGGATCGCACTGATTCCGATAATTGCGGGAATTTCCTATGAGATTATCCGGCTGGCAGGACGCAGTGACAATATTCTGATCCGGATTATTTCTGCTCCCGGTATGTGGTTACAGAAGCTGACCACGAAGGAGCCGGATGAAGAAATGCTTGAAGTAGCAATTAAATCTGTTGAAGCGGTTTTTGACTGGAAGAATTATCTGTATGAAGAATTCGGATATGAAGTGGATGAGTCCTGGATGAAGGATGGCGCCTTATCCGATGACGATGAGGAAGGAACCGGGGAAGAATGAATTACACGGAAGCCTTTCTGATGGGAATGCAGAAACTGAAAGAGGCGCAGATTGGTGAGGCACAGCTGGATGCACGGCTTTTGCTGGAAGAGGTGTGCGGAACCGATCACAATACACTCCTTTGTCACGGAGACCGGGAGGTGTCTGAAGCAGAGGAGGAGAAGTACCGGAGAGCGTTGGAGCAGAGAGCGGTTCATGTTCCGCTGCAGCACCTTTTAGGCTATCAGGATTTCATGGGACTGCGCTTTCAGGTAAATGAGTATGTGCTGATTCCGAGACAGGATACCGAGATTCTGGTGGAAGAGGCAATGAGGTATCTGCATGATGGCATGCGGATTCTGGACCTGTGTACCGGATCCGGTTGTATTTTGTTAAGCCTCCTTCATTACTCGAATGACTGTGAAGGAGTTGGTGTGGATATTTCGAAGGAAGCACTGCAGGTAGCGGTGCAGAATGCGGAATTGCTTGGTATCCGGGCAGATTTCCTTAAAAGTGATCTGTATGAAAAGGTGACCGGAAAGTTTGATCTTCTGGTATCCAATCCACCTTATATTGAGAGGGCGATCATTCCGACACTGATGGAAGAGGTACGGGAGTATGATCCGTATATTGCGCTGGATGGAGGAGAGGACGGGCTTGACTTTTACCGGAGAATCATCGGCGGAGCGCAGGACTACCTCAAACGCGGCGGACAGATCCTGATGGAAATTGGAAGTGGACAGGCCAAGGCAGTGAGTGAGCTTCTTCGCGAAGCAGGCTTTAAGGAGATCGATGTCTGTAGGGATTTCGCAGGTCTTGATCGTGTGGTGAGTGGAAGACTACCGATTTTATAAGCAGATGGATAGAAATATAAAAGTTATGTAAACCTAAAAGCGTATAGTTGAAACAATATTGAAAAATGATGAATAAGCAGGTTGGGGAATTCTCATAACAATAGCAGGATATGTCTGGTAAGGATTCCGAAACAAATAAGGAGTGGAAAGATGTTTGACAAGCTGGAAGATTTATTGCATCACTTTGAAGAAATTATGAGTGAGCTGGCAGAGCCAAATGTAGCAAATAATCAGGAACGTTTTCGTATGCTGATGAAGGAGCAGAGTGATCTGACTCCGATCGTTGAAGCATACAGGGAATATAAGAAGTCGAAGCAGGATATTGAAGATTCTCTTGCCCTTCTCGATGAAGAAACCGATGAGGATATGAAGGAGATGTTAAAGGAAGAGCTTGCCTCTGCCAAGAAACGTGTGGAGGAGCTGGAACAGAAGCTGAAAATCCTGTTGCTTCCCAAGGATCCGAACGATGATAAGAATGTTATCGTGGAAATCCGTGCCGGTGCCGGTGGTGATGAGGCAGCGCTTTTTGCGGCTGAAATTTACCGTATGTATGTGCATTATGCAGAAAGCCAGCGCTGGAAGGTAGAGCTCCTCAGTGTGGATGAAATCGGAATCGGTGGAATGAAGGAAGTAAACTTCATGATTAAAGGACAGGGAGCTTATTCCAGGATGAAATACGAAAGCGGTGTTCATCGTGTACAGCGTGTTCCCGAAACCGAAAGCGGCGGCCGTATTCATACCTCGACCATTTCCGTAGCGGTAATGCCCGAGGTGGAAGACGATATTGATATCGTGATTGAAGATAAGGATATCCGTATTGACGTGATGCGTGCATCCGGTAACGGGGGGCAATGTGTTAATACGACAGACTCTGCGGTTCGTCTGACCCATTATCCGACAGGTATTGTGGTTTACAGCCAGACCGAGAAATCACAGATCCAGAACAAGGCAAAGGCTTTTGCCATCCTGAAAGCAAAGCTGTACGATATGGAGCAGCAGCAGCGTCATGATGCCGAAGCCGAAATGCGAAGAAGCCAGATCGGTACAGGAGATCGTTCCGAGAAGATCCGTACCTACAACTTCCCACAGGGACGTGTGACGGATCATCGTATTAACCTTACCTTATATAAGCTGGATAAAATTCTCAATGGTGACATTCAGGAAATTATCGATTCCTGCGTTATTGCTGACCAGACAGCGAAGCTCGAGAAAATGAATAATTAATGAAAAGCGGCGGGCTGTGATGGGATGTCATTGCCTGTCGTTTTTAGATTCAGGAGGCTAAAGGAAAGCAGGTAGAAGAATGGCATATACGATGACGCATATTCTGATAGCAGAAAAGGTTTTGGAAGATATTAAGATGCCTGTTGATTATTCAACTTATATTGTGGGAGCAATTGCCCCGGATGCAGTCCATGCAAGTCCGGACTACACACGTATCATGAAGGAAAAAAGTCATTTATTTGCAGAAGGAGCTATTTGGGGAAAAGTGACGAAGGAAAGCGAGTTTCATGACTGGCTCGAAAGTATCAGGGCATTTTACGTTAGTAATTGTGACCAGTATAATAGGGATTTTTTATTAGGATATATTGTACATGTGCTTACAGATGTCTGTTCGTGCAGACAAATATTTGCCCCTTTTTATCATTCAATATCAAAACCTTCAATATCAAAAGAAAGCTTTGAGCATAAAATGGAACAATTTAAGGCTGAAAGCTACTGTGTGAATTATGATCTGTATTGTGAGTATTCCAAAGAGAAAAATTTACTACATATTTTACAAAAAGGAAAATCCTGTTCATTGGCTGACGTATTTGACGATAGTCTGTTGATAGATCGAATAAAACAACTTTTTGAGTTTGAGTTTACGCCACGTGATATGAAAGATATTATCCATAATGAGATTTGCACGATTGATAATACAAATGAATTAATAATGAGTGCTCCGCCAATTATAAGGCAATGGCTTTTGGACAACAGTACGATTAAATAAGGGGTCAAATAAGGTTAGATGAATAAAAGAAGGAATAAAGCAGTTGAAATAAGGCATAATTATGGTATAATTAGA
>USDI01000188.1 GCA_900553305.1 uncultured Lachnospiraceae bacterium | reverse complement strand
ATAGCCATTTCCTGATGGGTGATAAAATTCCTTGCCGTTTAACTCATAAGGCAGAACCGCCTTTTCCATCAGCAGGATAAGCCAGTCTGCATCCACAATTTCCATGTCATCATTCAGGAACAGCAAATAATCTCCCTGTGCTTCCTTCGCTCCCCAGTTGCACATGTAAGAAAAATTAAAGGGGAGCTCCTTATATATATATCGAGTGTTACTTATTTTTTGAAGCTTCTGCTCGATTCTGTTTTTGTTTTCTTCGGAACTCCCGTTATCCACAATGATAAATTCTGTTTTAACTTTTGTTCCCAATCCGGATGTTTTATCCACAAAAGAATCGAGGCACCGGAATAAAATATCCGGATGATCCTTGGACGGAATGATAACGGAGACCGTGGGAACCTGTATATCCGCTGTTATATCTGCTGTTAAATGCAGGTTTTTCCAGCGTTCATAACTGGAAACCTCTGTATGCATCAGCACCTGCGGAATATGAACCACTACATGATCCGCCGTTTTCCAGCCTGTGAAAGCTCCGTTTTCCCGTAAGTAATCTGCAAGCAATTCATACAGGACCTGATCTTCCTGCTTTCCTTGCTGCAATTCACTTTTCGGCCACCCGTCAGCAAACAAATCAGCTTTCTCTTCTCCCTCTGCTCCCTCTAAAACACTACGTTTCTGCAAAAATTCCGCTATTTTGGCAGTCGGCACTGCCACAAATGCCCCGAAATAAAAGCAGGAAAGGAAGGTATCCGGAGACCAATCGGGCTTAAGCCACGGGTTCTGCCGTTTTCCAGCCACAATTACATCCTCGTCGCCATACACAAGTGCAGGTAACAGTTCCAGGAATGCCTCTGTAATCATCGGAATCGCCAGTTTACTATACTCTCCATCCTGAAAATTCAGCAGTAAGACATCTTCCTCCAGCGTCCCGTTCTTAATCTGGTTTTGCAGTTCCGGAAACTGTCCGGCCTTCATGGACAACAGCGTCATGATGGGCGATTTTGTCGAATCCGGTTGCTTTTTGCAGAACACTTGATATGAAATGCACTCTGTAGACCGTTCTGCATCTTTTCCTGCATTTTTCATTTCAGCTCCACCATCTAATTGTAATTTTGATTCATTTGTCAGACATTTAGAACAACTTATCCATGTATAATCTGACACTGAAAAAGACTTTCCCGATTTTTCTGCCACATGTCCGGAAACCAAAAGAGGGGCCTCCTGACCCCTGATCCAGGAATCGTAGTCTCTCAGTTGGGACACCAATTCCTTGCGATATTCTTTTCTCTGTCTCTCCTGTAAAACCCTCTTTATAGTTTGTTTTATCATTGTCCGTCTATTCTCCCCTGCCGGTTCCGGTAACAGATCATCTATCCGGAATCGTTAGTTAAAACAGCTTCTTAATCATCGAAATCATTTCTGCCGCAGCTTCTGCGGATACCGGTGAAACCTCCATCTTAAGGTCAACCTGATTTTCTTCTCCAGCACGCATTCCCGCCATTACAAGTGTTTCCACATGCAGTACCAGATTCGGATCTGTCATTGCAAAAAGATAGGTCCCGGGCTTTACCTGCTTTCCGTTCGTCTCGATAAACTTCTTTTCAAATGCCACCGGCATTCCATTCCATAACAACTGTCGGATCTTTACAAGACAAGGCTTATCTGCCGGATCGACACGGAAATTCCGAACATCTCCCCCTACGGTAAGCGTCGTTTCAATCTCACGTTCTTCCACATAAACATCCGGGACATACTTCGAATCACTCTCACAGAATCCCTGTCCCCTGTCATAGTATAACTGAATACGCTGGTCCAGAATTTCCTGCAGATGCTCTTCCATCAGCTTCTTCGGATCAACTGCATAGGTACCGATTGCCGCCCGGATCTCCCCCATGGACTTCCGCTTACCGGTCACCTTCTTCTGGAAGACCGCTTCCTTATGACGATACTCTTCCGCTTCGTCTTCGGTCACGTTTAACTGTTGCATGATATAATCCAGATTTAATTCATTACGCTTTTCATCTTCTAAAATGTAACAATAGATTGCCCGGAATGCAATTTCTTTATCCTCAACTGCTTCCTTCGTCGTCCATTCATAATCAATGACCGTCCAATTCTCTCCATTCACCAGGATATTGGCAAAGATCAGATCATAATCCGCAATATTCCCCGTATATCCTTCGTTTCGATAAGAGATTAATTCCCAATATTTTGAAAAAAGCTTCTGGAAGCCATCCAGATCCTTTTCCGAAAGGCACTGATCCATCAGGGTTTCCAGTGTCGTTCCCTGTTCAAACGGGAACTCCGCATAGCCCTCCTTTTCACGATACACACAAGGATTGATATGCAGTCCGCTTCCTTCGTAGCGCTCACATAAAGCCCGATACGCCGCTTCCATTTCCCGGATATGGGCTCCTGCATCTTCGGTCATTGGAATCTTCCGGACTACTTTTCCAGCCGGAGTCTCCACAATATCCGTTCGAAGCTCATACTTTCCGTCACGGTCATTGGAATACTTGGAGTAAATCGTCTGCGGCAGATCTCCAATCACCACCATATAAGAATTCGAGAACAGATCAAAATAATCATCCTCGATCGTACTGTCAAACACATACTTTTCACGGAACAACACCATACGGTCCCGATCAAAATTACGCATATTATCCGTCAACTCTCCCTCATAAGGAAGCCTCCGGTCCGAATAAATGGTTGTCGGAAATTTATAATCCGGGTATGGATAATAGAAATGATAGTTCGTTTCCCCACAACGTTCGAAGATCTTTTCCAGTCCTCTTCTGGTAAAGGTTCTGGCACTTCCTCCCTCCGGATAGCCTTCCAGTCCGGAAAAATAAGTTCCCACATGGTCTTCCTTGCAGCCGGCCCAATACTTTAAGCCAAACTTGTTCTCAATCGCAATAACCAGAAGTCCTGTCGGTTTCTTATGCCTCTGCATGATTTTAAAGAAATCTTCATAAGGTGTTTTCGTGTTAATATAGGAATTTCCATACTCGAATACCCCGATCAGGCAGACCAGATCATAGTCACAGTCGAGTGTGGGTTCAATATCATTAAAGTTTCCGACATAAATCTCAATATTATCCCGGTCCTGATTCCGGTAAGCATTGATCATGCTCCGCTTTGCCGACAGATCGACACAGGTCACCTTTCCTGCCTTTTCCGATAATTTATCGGTGATTGCGCCACATCCGGATCCGATTTCAAGTACCTTCATGTCCTTCGTAATTGGCAGCCAGTCTACAATATTTCCCCGAAGATAGGACAAATGGTAAAGAATCGGCCAGCTGTTCTTTTCTTCAATGATCGCCGGATACTCAATTCTTGCTGCATTCTTCGTAATTTCCAGAATTTCATCCTCGATCGCACCGTCACTGTAGATGTCCTCGCCCGGATAAAACTCATAATTTAATTTCACGTTTCCGATCTGCTTCGGTAAAGTCTCTGCAAATTCCATGAATTGTCCTTTCTGTCTCTAACGAACCGTAACCTCGGAATTCATGTCATAATATCCTACGGTATCCTTGTCCGAAATCACCGTAATATTCAAAACATCGTACAATCGGTGATAAACCACAAAATCTTCCTTTTCATACCCGGTAACCCCCAGTGAAAGGAGATATTCTCCTCCCTGCAGATCAATTTTCTGGGTAAAGGTAATATGCTTCACTTCGCCCTTCTTTACCGGCTGAAGAAAAGCCTTTTCGACCATGGTATTGGTTCCCGTAATTTCCACACCCTTGATATTTTTAATGGTAAAGGCAAAAATGGGAGCCTCAATATCCTGCAGGAAACGTACCGTCATATGAACCGAACATTTCTGCCCCTTAATAATCGCACTGGTCCGTCTTCCCTGACTGTCTTCCACGCCATATTCTTCAATCACGGCCTGTCTGGTTCCATATTCCAGTAAATCCGGGTTCTGCACATTCGCATTCTGTGTGGAATCCTTTGATTTTCCAGCTCCCATACCGCCATTTTCTGCACCGCTCACTTTACGTGCCGCGGAGGTAATGCTTTCATCGTGAAGCAGATTCTGATCGTCACTATCCGGAAGCGGATACTGGCCAACCAGTACCTGCTTATAGGCATCGATCATTTCTTTCGGAGTTCCTTCCCCCAGCTTCACACCCTGATTCAGCAGAACCACACGGTCACAATACTTGCTGATGCTGCTCAAATCATGGCTGACAAAGACGATGGTTTTTCCCATCTTCTTAAATTCTTCAAATTTATGATAGCATTTCGCCTGAAAGAACACATCTCCTACAGACAATGCCTCGTCTACAATCAGAATTTCCGGTTCAATATTGATCGCAACCGCAAACGCCAGACGCACGAACATACCGCTCGAATAGGTCTTCACCGGCTGATTTACATACTCACCAATATCCGCAAATTCCAGAATGTCCGGAAGCTTTTCATCAATTTCCTTTTTGGAAAATCCGATCATGGTTCCGTTTAAGTATACATTTTCAATACCATTATATTCCATATTAAATCCGGCACCTAATTCGAGCAGTGCCGAAATTCGTCCATTGACTTCCACATTTCCCTTCGTTGCATTCAAAACACCTGTTATGATTTTGAGAATCGTGGATTTACCGGAGCCGTTGGTCCCA
>USDI01000187.1 GCA_900553305.1 uncultured Lachnospiraceae bacterium | reverse complement strand
TACTTGAGGAAATCAAAGACCAAAATAACTTAGGTGTTCCAAAGTCTGCACAAGATTTTAATATTGTTGGACTTTCATATAAAAGAATTATCAATATTAAATTATATGATGATGGGACATTTATAGATGACGAGGGGAATACAATAACCAAAACTAATGCAACAATTTATTATATGTATGAGTTTTCGTATGGAGGAAAGAGTTATACATATTCTTATCCAGGTGCAGGAGATCCAAATCCTTGTGGTAATTTTGAAGGAGATAATTTTTATTTGTTTTACTATCCGTTATATGGTGCAGAATGGGATAAGATAGTTTTTGAGTGTAAGCAGTCAAAAGCATTAAATTTGTATATAGCGAAACAAGTGGATGAAACAATGTCGGATGCTGAATTGAATGCGGCTGAGAATGCATATAAAGCAGTAGTAAATATAGAGGATCCTTCCAAGGATCATTTTACAATCCGTACGAATTTGGGAACAAATCTGGTAAATGATACATTTTTGGAGAGTATTCATGGAGATGCAAAGATCCCAGGACAGGTAACTTATCAACAAAATGGCGCAACAATGGTTAATAAGTTAAATATCTTTGATCTTGGTGGTATTCGGGATCAAGTACATGGTGCAGATGGGGATAATGACACAATAACAGAATTTATTTATGATATTGTTGTCGAGGTTTATGAGCAGGGCGCAGCAGATGCAGGCTTTCCGTCCGACATGCGGAAGGTAACCTTTGACGGAACGAAGAACTATTAATAGCAGATAATCTATAGAAAAATTATGAGCCAAAGAGCTTTGAAACCAATTTAATAAGAGAGAAAACAATGATGAGACAACCACTACAACAATTGCAGAAGGAATTGTGGAATCGAAAGAGGCGTAACAGCGGCTCTTCGATTGTCATTGTCATTATTGCGATGGCAATGATCGGTATTCTGGCAACGACGCTGCTGTGGATGTCCTATGTGAATTATAAAATTAAAGTGAATGATATCAGGAACAAGAACAGTTTTTATTCCGCAGAAACCGTTATGGAGCAGATCGTAGCGGGCTTGCAGAAGGAAAGTTCAGATGCCGTAGCAATAGCTTATAAGGAGACGTTATCTAACTGGGATCGGGACGATGATGGAATTCAGAGTGAGGCTAATCATTACAGTTCTTTTGCTACTGCGTATCTGGATGCATTAGTGAAAGAACTGCGTAATTCAGAAAAGGGTGATAGCTACTATAACAGAGATGTTTTAAAGAACTATGTGGATACAGACATTTGGAAAAATGTGAATCAGACCGCATGGGATAACGGTACGGATGAAGCCGACGCGGCAAAAGCGCCTGTTATGGAACTTGTAAACGGAAGCAGTCTGATTCTTCGGAATGTATTTGTTTCTTATGTGGATGGTGACCGCTTGTCGATTGTAAGTACCGACTTGTGCCTGGATGTCCCTCAAATTGTATTTACAAAATCAAGTTCTTCCATTGATGATCTGTATGATTATCTGCTGATCGGCAATCGGGGAATCAGTCTCACGAAAGGAAGTGGACAGGTAACCGGGGACGGAAGCATTTATGCGGGAATTGATGAGACAACTGCAAAGGGCGGAATTGTCATCAATCCGGCAAGCAGTCTTGCAATTAATAACGGCCGGTATGTAATTTCCAAGGGGAAAATTGATGTGGTCGGACCGGGAGCCGGATTTATTGTGCGTGATGCGAGAGAGACCGGAAGCAGCGTGTATGCAAAGGGCCTTGATTTACAGAGCGGAATGATCAGCCTCGATAGTAAAACTTATATTGCGAATGATCTGACACTTTCCGGGAACGGAAGTAAGGCAACGCTGACAAAAGAATATTACGGATATGGAACATCTGTGGCAACCGGACTCGAGGGATCCCCAACGGAGCAGGAAAACAGTAGTGCCATTATCATCAACGGGCAGAATTCGACGGTAGACATGAGTGGTGTGAATACGCTGATGCTGGCGGGACGTGCCTATATCGGAACGAATACCACGAAGAAAGAACTGGATCAGAATACAGCAGCGGCTGTAGAGGATGCCGGTAAGAAGAACGAAAAGGCGGTTCTTATGGGCGAATCCATTACCGTGAAGGGGGGACAGATTGCATATCTTGTTCCTACCGAATGCTTAGGAGTATATAATGGAGAAACCCTGATCGGACAGAATCCTTTGACACAGGATCAGGTAGCGAAGATGCAGGCATACAAGGATCAGTATGGAAAAGAATTCAGGGAAGTGGATTTTACACGTCCTGTAAGCAGGCTTGGAGGGGAGAGTCTGGCCTCCTTTGGTGTTGCAGATATGGATCATATCCGGAAGGTCAGCACACAGTATGTAGGCGGTGGAACAGAGAGTAAATCCCTTACCTATTATTATCTGGTTATGGATGCAGATTATGCGGCAAAGTATTATCAGACCTATTATAAGCAGGATAACAATAAGGAAACGATTGACAATTATTTCAAAAAATATGCGACGGGAGGAATCCTGTTGGGAGATTATACCTCGGAACAGAACTCTTATACCATTCTCGGCAATGCACTGGTATCGGATGTCCTAAGTCAGAGCGGGGTGAGTCTTCTTGCCAGTAAGGAAAACGCGACCAGCGCGATGACACCTGCCGAGGCTGCCCAGAAGTCCGCAGACATTGCGAACGTTTATAAAGGGCTGACAACGAATCTGAGTGAGGATGGCGCTTCGGCAAGTACCTTCCAGAATGTATTTGAAAGTGTGATTAAGAAGGAAATTACAACGAAGCAGGAGGATGGTTCTGAGAAAAAAGAGCCCATACAGGAATATCTGGTGGATAATGGAACCGGCGGCACGATGGAGTTCACGACAGAGGATGGGTTAAAGGGCATTATCACGACAGGAAATTATACTCTTTCTTCTGCCACAGGTGGTGCATCCAATATCCGTCTGATTGTTTCACTGGGAGATATTGTGATTGACCGGAACTTTACGGGGCTTGCCATTGCGAAGGGTACGATCACCATTGACGGTGCAACCCATAATGGCGCTGCATCCCTGAAGCGTAACAAGATGGAATTGTACAAGGTGCTGAATGCAACAACCGGGGTGGAAGGAGATACCATAACCCCGATGGCATTTTTCGTAAACGGAGAAACCAGTCTTGCTGATGGTGTGCAGGAAGCATCGACTGATGATGCGGGTAATCTCAATATTGACTATACGGAAATTGTCCGTTACATGAACTGGGAGAAGAGATAAAAAATAAATAAAGAAGCAGGAACAACAGAAATGGCAGAAGATAACAGGAAATCAGGAAAAAATAACAGTGGTTTTTCTTTAGTGGAGCTGATTATTGTCATTGCAATTATTGCGGCATTGATCGGTACAGTCATTCTGTCGGTTTCCATGGTGTTTAGTGCCAATGCCAAGGCGTGTTCCAATGACCTGCAGCGTGCGGTTGCGGATTGTAAGGTGACTACCATGGGAAAGGCGCAGGCATGGCTGATTGTTTACCGTGGTGAGAACGGCAGCATTTACAGTCAGCTTCATATCATGGAGCAGAAGGAAGGCGGCCAGCCAGGTGAGCTTCAGGAGGGTAAGGAGGATCCGCAGAAGATAGGTGGTAATCGTGTGTCTGTAACCTATAAGGATGCTTCCGGAACTCCCGAATTGGAACTCCCGACAGGAGCAGATGCCGGAATCCGTATTGAATTTGACCGTTCCTCAGGTTCTTTTAAGGAGGCACCGCAGCAGATAAGGATTCAGGGAGGAAGCCGTGATTATAAGCTGGATTTCATCAGACTTACGGGAAAGATTGCTGTGAACCGGCCGACGAGCTGATTTAAGAGTTATCGGAGCAGAAAATAATTTTCAGGTTAAATGTTAAGTGGAGAAACATATGAGGAAAAAGTTTCGAATTCAGAAACAGAATAGTGGATTTTCCTTAGTGGAACTGATTATTGCAATTGCCATACTGGTCATTGTGACCGGTGCAGTATGCAGTTTTATTATCATTACTTCGAGAAATTATGCGAATGGTAATAACGATATCAGTGTGCAGCAGGAGGCACAGCTTGCATTATACAGGCAGTACCGTCCGAGCAGGTTCTGCGAAGTTGTCGACATCCTCTCAAAACCGGAATATGTCGGATGTAATTATTGATGCAACAGAAAGCATTAATTATGTAGGATATGATGAGTCAGATCAGCCGGTTAAAGCTCTGAAAGACTCCGAATTTGCTTTTACACCGGAAAAAAAGGCTCTGATTGTCTATAATACGGAGCCCGATCACTATATGTTCTATTGGCAGAAGTCCGATGAAAGCCTGTATTTCTCTGTGGCGGATGCGGATGGAAACTTTCCGATGCCGGGATCGGCTTCACAGGACTGTGTGCTTCTGGCTGAAAATGTAACGGATTTTGAGGTGGATTTAAGTCAGGTGGAGGAACGCCGTGTTGTAAAGCTTACGTTGAACTTTCAGACCGGAACCCGTAAATTTGAAATGGCAAATAACATTACCGTGCGGAATAAGGTAGTGATTAATAATGCAGATATTGAACCGTTGGATAAACGCGTCCGTGTAAATGTCAGCGTGAAGGAGCCGGTTGTAGTGCTGGAGCCGGGAGAGACCTAATGCTTCTGCTATATC
>USDI01000186.1 GCA_900553305.1 uncultured Lachnospiraceae bacterium | reverse complement strand
TGCATTTCCTTTCTCTTTACAGCAACAGTTTATTATAGTTGTTTCATCCACATCATGATACAGAAATTCCCGAAAACAGGCACTTCCTCCTGTTTCCTTTACAGCATAACAGAACAGACCAAACCGGCATCCCGTAAAATGATCCAGCTTAAAGTACAACTTATGCACGGATCCGATAGGCAGCCAGTCACCGTTATTAACCCGGCAGTAACAACGCGCTTCATCCTTCATGTTGCGGAAATCTGCTTCAAGACGAAAATCAATCTGATGAGATCCCACAACAATTCCATCTGTGATATTCAATATGCCGTCTTCTCTTTTATCCAGCATAAGGACTTCATATTTTCCCTGACGCTTGGTAATGCCAACTGCGGCATAACAGCCCTGCAGGGCACACAGGCCTGCAATATCGCCCTCCTTCAGTTCAGAAGCGTCAACGGTTACTTCTGCTGCACAGGAGGGATAACTCATCCGCTGTGTAATGGTGTTTACAGCCTGTGTAAGCTCTGCACAGACTTCCCTTGTTATAATGGTATAGCTCCCCTGCAACGGATTGAGATGATAGTACGATGGATCCGGATCATGATTAAACTGCCAGTGTGGAAGCAGTCCATTATGAAAATCATCACTTCCCACTAACGGTTGATAAATATAATCCGGTCTGGTGCTGCAAATCTCTATTTCCTCCGGCACATGTCCGTTCTGACCGAAAACCGGAAAATGATCCTTCCAGGTAACCGGAATCAGGACCGGAATCCGTCCCACTGCGCCGGAATCCTGAAATAGTACCGCATACCATTTTCCATCCGGCGTATCCACGATTCCTCCCTGTGCCACGCCCTGCCCGCAATATCCACGGTCATCACAAAGCACATCGGCACCTGTAAACTCTCCTTCCAGGGAATCACTGTAAAAACATGCTTCCGTCCTCATCCAACGGTCTCTCAGGGAGTGAATCAGGAAAATATAATAATAGCCATCTATTTTATAAATATGGGAACCCTCATAGCCAAGCTTTGGATTCTTGTGATCACTGATCAGCAGACGATGTAATCCGTCCTTCTTCGGTGCAGTCAGGTTCTCATTCAATTCGGTAATCCAGATTTCATCATTTCCATATACAATATAGTTTCTGCCATCCTCATCAAATAATAAAGAGCAGTCATGATAAAAACCCTCTATCAGCTGCTTTTTCCATGGGCCAGATACTTTCTCTGAGGTATACAGATAAGTCTTGTGGGTATCATTCGCCACAAAACAGACATAAAACCGGTCTTCATGATAGCGTAGGGAAGCTGCCCACATACCCTGTCCATAAATATTCTGACCGTTTCGTAACTGCTGGGAATCTGTATGATCGAGCGTCTCATAAACATAAGTTACATGCTCCCAGTGCATCAGGTCAAAGGATTGCAGGATCTCACAGCCCGGCATAAAATGCATGGTTGTGGATACCATATAATAGGTGTCTCCCACCCGGATCACATCCGGATCCGGATAGTCTAATCTTGTAATGGGATTTACATTCATTATCTGTTCCTTTCTGTTTTTATCTCTGCTATTTTTCTTCGTTCTGTTTCTTTTTACTATTTTACTTTTACTTCTTTTCAGGCTGCTTTTTTCAACTCCTCCCTGCTCTTCTCTGTCCCATTTCACTATTGATAATATCACAATCTCACAGTAAAATATAATAACTGATATCTGTCCGGTGCCATACCATTCATCAGAAGTTGCCGGATTGCACAGACTTACCGGAATTAACAAAAGGAGACTAAAATCAGCATGAAAGAAAATCGCAAACTACTAAAAGAAGTCCTTAAAGAAATCCGCCACGATATGACCGATGAGGAGGTTCTGAATCTGCTTGCTGACAGTAAGATTTCAGAAAATACCTCACGGGCAGCGGAGAAATATACCATCGGCCAACGGGCAGCGGATGCCATCGCCAGGTTTGCTGGCAGCTGGGCATTTATCTTTGCTTTTACCGGGGTTCTGATCTTATGGATGGTTATCAATACCCTGCTTGCAGCCAAAGCCTTTGATCCGTTTCCATTTATTCTGTTAAATCTCGTCCTCTCCTGTGTAGCTGCTATCCAGGCTCCACTTATTATGATGAGTCAGAACCGGCAGGAGGAAAAGGATCGCCGTCGTGCTGAAAATGATTATAAGGTCAATCTCAAAACCGAAATCATGATTGAAGATCTCTATGATAAGGTAAACGCCATACTTGCAAAGCAAAATGCACTTGAAAAGCAGCTGCAGGGAAAGAACTGGCAGCCTGTAAAATGATCCGCCTCTGGTAAGACTAATCACAAAACCAGGCTGCCAGTTCCCTTATCTGTCCTGCAATAACTGCATAATTCTTCAGTTTCGTATAAGATCGAAATGATATGCCTTAGCACCATGACGCTTTAATGACACACTAAGGCTCTTTGGTTCTTCCACGTGCTCTCCGCTCCAAAGCTCCGTTCCATTTACTCCATCATAAATCTCCAGATCGGCAAGCGGTATGGAAATATTACTGTCCTCATCACCCAGATTAAATACTGCAACATAGCATCCGCCTCTTGCATCTGTAGCTATCCATAATGCATGTTCTATGCCATCCACTTCACGTCTCCACACCTGATGCGAATGCCGTGCATTTGCATGCATGGCAAGTATTTCAGAATTGGTTACCAGATTCATGGTGAATTCGTCAAACCCTGTCAGCTCTCCTCCCAGCATCAAAGGAGAACGTATGATGCACCAGAGTGTCAGCATGGTGATCTGCTCATCCTGTGTGAAATTCGTCCAGTTATTCACATCATATACCTGCCGGATCGGTCCGACCGGAAGCATATCGGCATCCGGCCAGTGCCCTGCACCTGCATGGATGCACCATTTTTCTGCTCTTGAAAACATATCATATAACAGTTCCCACTTATCCCAGAAATCATCGGTGATTCTCCACATATTGGAAATCTGCTTATAAAGCTCTGCCTTTTCTAAAAGAGCTGGTCCCGGAGACAGACTTAATACCATGGGTCTTCCGCATCCATGTAATGCTTTGCTCAGCATAATCAGTTCGGCTTCCTCATGTGGCAGTTCCCGTGCAATATCATCACACTTGATAAAGTCCACACCCCAGGAAGCATATAATTCGAAAATACTGTTATAGTATTCCCGTGCCCCGTCTTTCTCTGGATCTACACCATACATATCCGTATTCCAGGCACAGATACTGTTTGTTTTGGCAATTTCCCGGGCATGTCTGTCACTGTTCATGATTTTCGTGTTCTGATGTACAGCCTGTCGTGGAATCCCTCTCATAATGTGAATACCAAATTTTAATCCTAAAGAATGAACATATTCTGCCAATGGTCCAAAGCCTGCGCCATTTGCTGCGGAAGGAAAACGGTTTACTGCGGGAAGCAGTCTTCCATACTCATCCATCACTACATCCGCAAAAGGATGATATTCATTGGTTTCTGCAGCAGGCTCATACCATTGGATATCCACTACAATATATTCCCAGCCGTACTCCTTCAGATGCTCAGCCATAAACGCAGCGTTCTGTCGTACGATATCTTCTGTAACAGCTGCTCCGTAACAGTCCCAGCTGTTCCACCCCATAGGTGCTGTTTTCATCTTCATCTGCTTTATGCCCTCTCAATATCCTGTTAATTCTGTCCGTAATATGCATTCGCACCATGCTTACGGAAATAATGCTTATCCTGTAATTCCTGTGGAGCAGGTGCTACCTGCGGGTGGATCAGCTCGGTTCGATATGCCATCTTGGCAACCTCTTCAAGAACCACCGCATTGTGGACATCCTTATCTCTTAATCTGCCTTCGACTTCATACACACAATACACCCTAAAGGCAAAAGGGAGACATGCACTATTGTTGAATTGTTTAAGTCTCCTCTCTAGATTGTCTGCATATCCAATCTTTACATATTCAGGGAAAGAAGGGTTTGTAAGAACATAAATGACTCCATTCGGCTCTTTCCTTCCATCATAGTTTTTCATTTTCCACCATCCTTCAAAACAGTGTAGCAGAAAAAACGCGGATGAACTATCAGAATATCAACATCACAGAGCGTCCAGAGACTGCGATACAACTTTTCCAATACCAATGAATACCAGTATCGGCACAAAAAAGAATCCATGTGTACAATAAGCATTGCTCAACCAAGTTCAATGAAACTACTAGAAATACGGGCGAAATACGGGCGAAATACGGGCGAAGAAAGAATCTCAAAACACAAATCTCATATCGATGCTAATAATCAAGTATTTCCATCAGAACAAATTATCTCACAAGTTCATATTTGAATCTTTTTTGTTAAATACGAGCGAAAGAAAGTTTGAAATAACAACAACCTTTGCTTTATACTGTTTCAGTCATTAGTATAAAACCAATGGAGAAGGCCTGTGCAAGAAGACAAAGTAATAGACGTATTGAGCTACTTCCAATAGGACTCATCTATTGAACACGAGTCTCTTGAATGCAAAGAAGCAGGCAAAGGACTTCCACACAGCCTTTGGGAAACATACTCTGCATTTGCAAATACGGATGGCGGTGTAATATTGCTTGGAATTAGAGAGCAGCCAAAAGGTGTCTTTTCTGTAAATGGTGTAGAAAACCCACAAGATCTAGTGAATACATTCTGGGCTTCTTGCTCAAATATGACAACAGTGAATAGAAACATCATTTCCAACTCAGACGTACAGATTCTAACAGACGTCACAAAGAAGAAAATCATTATGATTACGGTTCCCCAAGCACCGCTCAGCCAAAT
>USDI01000185.1 GCA_900553305.1 uncultured Lachnospiraceae bacterium | reverse complement strand
AAAGCCTGATGAGCCTGCTGTATATGGATATCTGGGAGCTGGAGCCCATCACCAAGAAGATGGACAAGGCGCTGCTGTCTTTTTATCAGTCTAAGGACAATGGTATCGGTATGCAGCCGGAACGTCTGGAGCAGGTAAGGAATGCATTGGTTCATAAGCAGTTCGTGGAAAGTAAGGTATACGGATTATATAATGTAAACGAACGGATCCGCTTAAACTGTGGAGAAGAATATGGTCTTCGGATTTCAAGTACCTATCAGGAAGGAACTACAGTGAAGATTTTTCTGCCGGATGCAGACGGTGCTCTGACCAGCCCGGAAGAAGAAATTCAACCGGATTCGTAAAAAAATCAACTTATAGTAGTTTTTGAGGATAAATTTCAACTTTTGCCATAGGGATCTTCATGGTATTTTCAGCCGGAAAAGTTATGATAGTCTTATCAAAGAAATCAGTCTTTGATGAGACTATTTTTCATTAATGGGAGGTTATAACATATGAAGAGAAAACTTATGGCATTGGCAATGGCAGCAGCAATGGTAATTGGATTAACCGCATGCGGATCCGGTTCCGCACCGGCTTCGTCTACGGCATCGACAGACACAGAAAGTACATCAGACAGCGCATCTGCTTCTACAGACACAGCAGCAGATACTTCTGCATCAGGTGAGTTAATCAAGGTTGGTATCATTAATAATGACCCGAATGAATCCGGATATCGTACCGCAAATGACAAGGACCTGAAGGCAATGTTTACCGAGGAAAACGGCTATGAAGCATCCTTTGCATACAGCTTAAAGAATGATGAGCAGATTACTGCAGCACAGAAGTTCATTCAGGACGGTGTGGATTATCTTCTTCTTTCCGCAGCAGATACTGCCGGCTGGGATTCCGTATTAAAGGATGCACAGGATGCAGGTATCCGCGTAATCTTATTTGACCGTACCATCGATGCAGATGCAAGTCTTTATGAAGCATCCATCGTATCTGATATGGCAAAGGAAGGCCAGACTGCAGTTGACTGGTTAAAGGGACAGGGACTCAGCGAATATAAGATCATTCACCTTCAGGGCGTTATGGGTTCTGCAGCACAGCAGGGACGTTCCGGTGCATTGGATGAAGCAGTTGCTTCCGATGGCTGGACATTGGTAACACAGCAGACTGCAGAGTGGAATGCAGAAAAAGCACAGCAGATCGTACAGTCTGTTATTGATTCCGGCGAATCCTTCAATGTAATTTATGCAGAAAATGATGATATGGCTAAGGGCGCTGTAGCAGCGCTTGATAAAGCAAATATTTCCCACGGCGTTGGCAAGGACGTTATTGTTATGGGCTTTGACTGCAACAAGTGGGCATTGGAAGAATTATTAAATCAGAACTGGAACTATGATGGACAGTGCAATCCTTTCCAGGCATCTTACATTGATGACATCATCAAGACACTGGAAAGTGGCGGAACTATTTCCGAGAAGACCATCATCATGGAAGAAAAAGGCTTTGATGCAGCTTCTATTACCCAGGAAGATGTTGACAAGTACGGTATTTAAGAAAATACAGGAAAGGTCTGATATTTCTGACAGATCAGAATTATTAAATCAGGGTAATTATTCAGGATTTATGTAATTGTTAAGATAACGGTAAAGCTATTGAACAGTTACAGATGAATAAGCGCGGTGCAGGAAGGGAGTCATTCTAAGCTGTTCCGCGCTTATTATAAAGGCAAGGAGAGTGACGGCTGCAGTGAAAGAAAATATTGTTTTACGAATGGAAAATATACATAAAAGCTTTCCCGGTGTACGTGCCCTGCAAGGAGTTGATTTTTCACTTTGTGAGGGTGAAATTCATGCATTGATGGGTGAAAACGGTGCCGGAAAATCTACATTAATTAAGGTATTAACCGGAGTTTATGGAAAAGAAGAGGGAAATATCTATCTGAAAGGCCATGATAAGCCGGTCAGTATCAAATCACCCCAGGATGCACAGGAGCTTGGAATCAGTACAGTATATCAGGAAATTACCCTGTGTCCGAATCTTTCTGTAGCAGAGAATATGTATATTGGAAGAACGAAGGGTTTCATGCAGAATTGGAAATCCATGAATGAAGGCGCAAACCGTATATTAAAGTCTCTGGATATTCCGACGGATGCATCGGAGCAGCTGGCAAACTGCTCGATTGCTGTCCAGCAGATGGTAGCTATTGCGCGTGCAGTAGATATGGACTGCAAGGTTCTGATTCTGGATGAGCCGACCTCCTCTTTGGATGAGCAGGAGGTTGAAAAGCTGTTTAAGTTAATGCGTGATCTGAAGGCGAGAGGCGTTGGAATTATCTTTGTAACACATTTCCTCGATCAGGTATATGAGGTATGTGATAAGATTACGGTTCTCCGCGACGGCAAGCTGGTTGGACAGTATGAAATTAAAGATCTTCCGAGAGTCCAGCTTGTTGCAAAGATGCTTGGAAAAGAGCTGGATGATATGTCATCCATCCGTGATGACGATAAGGTGTACCATGGAACCGATGCGTCTGAGAATGTTTTGGAAGCAGAGCAGCTGGTAAGTAATGCAGGAATCAAGCCGTTTGATTTTTATATAAAGAAGGGTGAGGTGAATGGATTTACCGGACTTCTGGGCTCCGGACGAAGCGAATGTGTCCGTGCCATATTTGGTGCAGATCATCAAAAACAAACTCTTCTTCTTTACTAACTTTGAATGTGTCCGTGCCATATTTGGTGCAGATCATGTTTTAGGCGGAACGGTGAAGATGAAAGGTAAGAAAGTAAAGATTACCAGACCGATTGATGCGATGCGTCATGGAATTGCTTATCTTCCGGAAGACCGTAAGGTGGATGGAATCGTAGGTGACCTTTCTGTCCGTGAAAATATTATTCTGGCACAGCAGGTATTACGGGGATTCTTTAAACCCTTCTCAAAGGCAGAGGCAAATAAAATTGCAGAGGAATACATTAAGCTTCTGGATATTAAAACAGCATCTGCAGATACCCCGATTAAATCCCTTTCCGGTGGTAACCAGCAGAAGGTGATCCTTGCAAGATGGTTATTCACACATCCGGAATATCTGATTCTGGATGAGCCGACAAGAGGTATTGATGTCGGAACAAAGATTGATATACAGAAGCTGGTACTGGATCTGGCATCAGAGGGAATGAGTGTAACCTTTATTTCTTCCGAAACCGATGAAATGCTTCGTACCTGTTCAAGACTCATCGTTATGCGTGACCGCAAGGTGGTTGGTGAGCTTACAGGAAAGGATTTAACGCAGGCAAAGATTATGAGTACAATAGCCGGAGGTGAAAAGGAATGATACAGAAAATATTTCGTAGACAGATTTTTATTCCGATAGCTGCATTACTGATTCTGGCAATTTTTAATTTAATTGCAGACCCTTCATTTTATAAAGTTACGTTAGGCTACAACAGTGTAGGAAATCCGGTGTTGTCCGGATATCTGATTACCATTCTGGATTATGGTTCAGAGCTTGCGATCCTGGCAATTGGTATGACGCTTGTTACCGCAGCTTCCGGTGGGCAGGATATCAGTGTGGGCGCAGCCATCGCAATCAGCGGCAGCGTAATCCTCCGGGTACTTTGTGGAACCAATTCAAGACCGGATACCTTACAGGCACCGATTATTGTAGCGTTCCTTATAAGCTGTGTAGTAGCAATGCTTTTTGGAGCATTTAACGGAGCGCTGGTTGCATATTTTAAAATTCAGCCTATGGTAGCGACTCTGATTCTGTATACGGCAGGGCGTTCCATTGCAGCCTGGATCAATAACAACGAGCTTCCGATTGTCAATGATCCGTCCTTTGCAGTATTTGGAGGTTTCATCCCCGGAATTCCGATTCCTACACCGGTTTTCATTGCGGCAGCGTGTATCCTCGTGACCGTATTGGTTTTGAAGTTTACGAATCTTGGACTGTATACGCAGGCAGTCGGTATTAACGAAAGCTCTTCCAGACTGAATGGTTTAAATCCGGCATTTATTAAGTTCCTGACCTTTGTAATTCTCGGACTTTGTGTGGCAGTAGCAGGACTCATCAAGGTCAGCCGTTTATCCTCCATTAACTATTCGGTAATTGCGAAGGATATTGAAATGGATGCTATTCTCGCCGTAGCACTTGGAGGGAATGCATTAGGTGGTGGTAAGTTCAATATGACAGCATCCATACTTGGTGCTTTTGTGATCCAGTTCCTGACAACGACCTTGTATAAATTCAATGTCCAGTCGGATGCTCTCCCTGCATATAAGGCTGTTGTTGTTATTCTGCTCGTGGTATTCAGTGCACCTGTAGTACGGGAAAAAATGGGAGAGCTCTTTAAGCGGATGAAAGCAGGAACACTGAAGAAGGAGGTACAGTAATATGAAGGCAAAAAGGAAAATGAAATTAACAGACACCAGTCTGCTGCTGTTGATTACTGTTGTTGTTTTCTTTGCAATGTATATTGGTGCAATTCTTTTTCAGGGAAAAGGCTTTTTAAAGCCGCAGACCTTCTTTAATATTTTAAATGCAAATGCTGCCTTGATTATTATTTCCTGTGGCATGAGCCTTGTGATGATTACCGGTGGAATTGATATTTCGGTAGGTGGTGTGGTAGCCCTTGTAAGTATGTGCTGCGCGGTATATCTGGATTATCATGGTGGTAATATCTTTGGAGCCATTGGCATTTCCTTATTAATTGGCCTTGGTTTTGGTCTGGTTCAGGGTTATCTTGTTGCCTATCTGGATATCCAGCCATTCATTGTTTCACTGGCGGGGATGTTCACAAGCAA
>USDI01000184.1 GCA_900553305.1 uncultured Lachnospiraceae bacterium | reverse complement strand
GATGAAGGTGAGCCGGTTTCTCTCGGTGTGGAAGGACGCGATATCTATGGAATCCAGCTTGCCTATACGGAAGAGGATACCAACAAGGTCCGTATTGTCACAAGCTTTGCTGAAAATCTGGAGGATCGCAGCGTTGCCGTATTCACTGCCTCCTTCTATAACGATGATGAAGCTGCTTCCAATACTATTATGGCTGCCCTCACCGATGCCCTGAACAGCTTTATGCCGGATGCCGGGTATTATACGGGAGGTGCCTCCGGTAACAGCAATAATAATCCCGCCGGAGAACCTTCTACACCATCTTCAGGCGGTCAGACTGCCTCCTATACACTGGAAAATTATGATGGAGGCATCTTTACCATGAAGCTGCCAAAGGGCTTCGTAATTGAAACAGCCGGAGCATATGCCGGATTCGGTTTCCATGCTTATGATCCGCAAAATCCGGATGTACAGATCTTCTTTTACGGAGAGCTTGGTCCCTATTTCAGAAGTGCAGAAGATAAAGCAACATACCAGCAATACTCGCAGTCCGGAGATCCTCTTACAAAGCTGTCCGTATTAAACCCCAAAACCGTTTTAGGCTGTATCAGCAGTTTTGACGATTATGAACAGGCCTACAATGCCACCTCAACGCCTTACCACAATTTTCCGGTAATCCGTCAGCTTTCCAACATCTCCGAACAACCGGTAACAACCTTCCTGTCCGGTGTTGCAGAATCAGAAAGTATGGTTCTGGCAGATCTGACTTCCACGACCGGAAACGCATGCAGCGGTATTTTTCAGGGATCCATTGCAGATGCCAACCCTTATGAATCCTCTTTTCCTTCACCAAGTGTATGCGCCATGGATGTGTTCGGTGTAATTGCTCCGACAGACCAGTTTACCTCGGTTTCTCCTGTACTGATTGAATCACTGTGCAGCTTCCGCTTCACGGATGAATATATAAAGGAGAGCATGTCTATCACCAATACCATTGGAATGAATGCCGCAGAGTATTCCCGACAGAATGAGGCAATGATGGATAACATTACAAACAATTTCCTGGATTACATTAACGAAAGATATTAAGAAATCCCATAGAAAAGAGCCGTTGCTTAGCGTATACTAATGCAACGGCTCTTTCTTATTTACTTATGTATATCCTTTTCATGTCTGGATGCTTAAATAAAGAAGCTTCCTGTTACATCGCCGTTAATTACATAATAAGCGGTGTTTTCTTCAGGCTTCACATAAAGTTCAATGCTCTGTACATCCTCTTCCTTGCCATTTAAATCATATTTCCACACATCCTTGGTAATTCTGATAAGGTCTTCGGAAGTATAAGATTTTCCACTGAACTGGAAGTTTACTTCTTCTTTTACAACGGGTTTCTTAGCAGCGGGTGCCTTTTTAACTGTTTCCTTCTTAACGGTTTCTTTCTTAGCTGCAGGTGCCTTCTTAGCAGGTGCTTTCTTAGCAGCGGGTGTCTTCTTAACTGCCTCTTTCTTAACTTCTGCCTTAACTTCGGGTGCTTTTACCTCTGCTGCCTTAACTTCCACCTTTTTCTCTTCAGCCGGTACCTTAGCAACTACTTTTGCTGTTGCTTTCTTTACTTCTGCCATGACTAACTCCTTTCACTTCTTAACCTGACATTTTCCCCAACATTTATTGAAGTAAGCACTTCATTATGATGAAGCATACACCATAAACCCATACTTGTCAATATTTCAACCTCTGATCAGGAAGAAAAGAATTACAATAATACCAAGTGCAATCCGGTAATATCCAAACACCTTAAAGTCATGCTTCTTAATATAGCCAAGCAGGAACTTGATCACAAAGAAGGATACCACAAATGCAACAATCATGCCGACTGCAAGAATCGCTCCCTCCATGGAAGTCATGGAGGCACTTGCAAGGAACTTAACACCCTTTAAGAGACTGGCTCCGAACATAACCGGAATAGCAAGAAAGAAGGTGTATTCTGCCGCAACCGTCCTGGACACGCCAAGTAACAGTGCTCCGACGATGGTTGCTCCCGAACGTGAGGTTCCCGGAAAAACAGCTGCAATCAGCTGGAACATTCCGATCCAGAATGCAAGCTTATAGTCAATTCCGGCTAAGGTTGTCACCTTTGCCTTCTTTCCTTTATGGTAATTCTCAATCACAATGAATGCGATACCAAACAGGATCAGCATAATTGCTACCGTCTGATAGTTATAAAACAGTGCTTCAAGCTGTGTATCAAAGAGCAGTCCGACAATGGCTGCCGGTACACAGGAGACCAAAATGTGAAACCAGAGCTTGAAAATATCCCATTTCACAAAGGCTCCGATTCCGTCCTTTGCCAGAGGCTCTTTATTGTTCTTCTTTCCAAAGGGCCAGATCTGATTCCAGAACAGAATCACAACGGCAAGAATCGCCCCAAGCTGGATCACTACTTCAAACATACTGTAAAACTCTTCCGATACATTGAGGGACACTATTTCATTCAACAGAATCATATGTCCGGTACTGCTGATCGGAAGCCACTCCGTAATCCCTTCTACAATACCAAACAGAATTGCTTTTAAAATTTCAATCATGATCTTTTACTTCCTCTCCAGAGTGCTCTCTTCTCTCCGATCATCCTTCTTACTATCCATATGATGATCTTTCTGTCAGATATTCCTCAAAACCTGATTTTCCTGCAGATTTTCATCCTGGAATCCGCTTTAATAGTTTTCCTTTACAAACTTACGCAACGCTTCCAGAGAACGTTCTACCTTCTCCGTATCAATGCAGTAAGCCATACGGAAATACCCCGGAACACCGAAGCTGTCGGAAGGAACCAGAACAAGATCATACTTTAATGCCTTCCGGCTGAATGCTACCGCATCCTCTTCGAGCGCTTTCGGGAAGATATAAAAGGTTCCGCCCGGCTTCACACACTCAAATCCAAGACTTGTCAGCTCATTGTATAACAGGTTCATATTCGTTTCATAAACGGACATGTCAGAGGTCATATCCACCACTTCGGAAACGGCAAGCTGAATAATCGAGGAAGGACAGTTGTGTCCGATTCCCCTTGAAATCTGTGCACAGATTGCACTGATCAGTTCCGCATCCGTACATCTGGGATTTGCTGCCACATACCCGATACGTTCTCCCGGCAGGGATAAGGACTTCGAATAAGAATAGCAGGATAACGTGTTATCATAGAATTTGGATACATAAGGCGCTTCCACTCCCGCAAACACGATCTCACGATACGGTTCATCGGAAATCAGGAAGATATCATGTCCGTATTCCTTCTGCTTTGCATAAAGCAGGTCTGCAAGCTTCTGTAAGGTTGCTGCACTGTATACCACACCGGACGGATTGTTCGGGGTATTAATAAGGACTGCTGCCGTCTTTTCATTCAGCATTTCCTCCAGCTTATCAAAATTAATCTGGAAATCTACGGTATTCGCCGGTACTACCTTAAGCGTTGCACCCGTCATATTGATATAGGGATTGTACTCCGGAAAGAACGGTGCAAAGGTCAGTACCTCATCCCCCGGCTTCGTCACACAGCGGACCGCATGTGCAATCGCTCCTGCCGCACCGGAGGTCGGAAAAATATGTGTCGCTTTATAATCCATACCAAATCTGCGGTTCAGGGATTCTGCAATCTTTTCCCTCACTGAAGTAATTCCAAGACTGGGACTGTAGCCGTGAATCTCCATGGAGCTTTTGGTCTGAATGAGATGAACCACCTCTTCATTAAATGCATCCGGAACAGGCACGGACGGATTTCCAAGACTGTAATCAAAAACATTCTCATAACCAATCTCTTTTCCCCGTGCTGTTGCAAATTCGGAGAGCTGACGGATGACCGATTTTCCCTCCAGCATTTTCTTATATTGTTCGTTAATCATTTTATTTATTTCCTCCTTCATGGGATTTTACATCATTTTTATTCGCTTCCAGAATTTCCTGCACAATCTTCGGATCAATTTCCGAAATGACCTGCTCGGACGGCATCGCCGTGTAATATCCCTGAATCAGATCCACACCATAGGAAATCACTGTTTCCAGCTCTTCCTTCGTCTCAACCCCCTCTGCAAGACACTGGATGTTATTCTGCTGGGCAAATTCCACGGTATTTTTCACAAACATCTGCTTATTGACATCATTCTGAATTTCTGTAATCAGATAACGGTCTATCTTAATGATATTCGGCTTGTAACGCAACAGATTCACAATATTGGAATATCCTGTTCCATAATCATCTATCGCAATCCGACACGGTCCTTGCTGATCGGTCAGGTTCACAATCCGGCTGATCTCTTCAGCCGTTGTTTCATCACGCTCGGTAATTTCAATCGTGCACTGGGAAAGCACATCCGAATACTGCTTTACCAGCCACTCCTTGTCCTCTCCTTTAATAAAATAACCCGGAATACTGTTGATGAAGATATATTTATCCTTAAAAAGTGCAATATGCTCTTTTGTATAGGTCAACACATTATCAAATGTAGCATATTCGATCTCATACAACCGTCCGTATTCTTCTGCAATGTTCAGAATTTCATCCGGACGCAGACCGATCTCCTTCGGTGTCCGCATCAGTGCCTCATATCCATAGATCTCACCTGTTTTCGCACTGACAATAGGCTGGAATGCATAATAAAACAGGTTCTCAGACATCAATGTCTCAAATAGCTGATACGTGTCTTTCGCAGTTTTTCTTTCCTTTAAAACCTTACCTCCACCCTGTTTCAGACGGTTCAGATAAAGCTCTCCCATGGCAACCTTAATATAGGTCTTCATATCATTGTTCCAGCCGGCTGCCGC
>USDI01000183.1 GCA_900553305.1 uncultured Lachnospiraceae bacterium | reverse complement strand
TGCATCGTAACTGTGAAGGTACTGAACAGTTACCTGTAAGCAACTTATTTTGCCTGCTCAAGAGCAAGAGTTACGGTTGTGATATCACAAACTTCAGTCGGTCCGTAGTACTGGATTGCACCGGGATACTTGAAGCAGGTATCAACAGACCACTCTTCACGGTGAGCCTCGAAGTACTTGAACGGTGCACCGTCCAGTTCAACAAGAGCTTTCTTGATAACCGGCTTGTCTTCGCCATGTCTTCTTTCGATGTTCATCATCTTGGTGATCGGCATACCACCTGCAACCCATTCACTGGCCGGAGCAGAAAGGTTGGAAACCTTGGATAAGTAGCCGTTGTAACCATACTGGATGAGCATGAATGCATTGTATCCTAAGGAGTAGCAGTAGTCGGAATCAAAGTTGGAAGGGAAAGCACATCTTCCTTCATAACCTAAGAAGTGATGAAGGGCACTGAACTTACCATTGTAGGTTCCGGCTGCCTTTCTTGCGGCTAATTTATCTTTAACAAGAGCGGAGAATAACTTCTCGGATTCGATCAGGGAAACCTGAACATTTCCGTGAGGATCTCTTTCAAGGAATAACTGCTGCTGGATTGCCTGAGGAAGGATTGCGAATACTTCCATGGATTCTTTGGTTAAACCTTTCTCGATGAAAGCATACTTTTCTTCCCAGTTAGAAAGTGCGTTGAAGGCATCGGCCTTGCTTCCGGCAAGAAGCTCGTTGATTTCCTGAATTAATACGGAGAATTCCGGTACGAATTCAACAACACCTTCCGGGATGATTGCAACACCGAAGTTCATTCCCTTAGCAGCTCTTGCAGCTACGGAGTCAGCAATGTAATCAGCGATTGCGGAAAGGGACATCTTCTTTTCTGCAACCTCTTCGGAGATCAGACAGATGTTCGGCTGGGTTTCCAGAGCACACTCTAAGGCAACGTGGGAAGCGGAACGTCCCATAACCTTAACAAAGTGCCAGTACTTCTTAGCGGAGTTTGCATCTCTTTCGATGTTACCGATGATTTCGCTGTAAGTCTTGGTTGCGGTATCAAAACCGAAGGAGCACTCGATATCTTCATTCTTTAAGTCACCGTCGATGGTCTTCGGGCATCCGATTACCTGAACGCCGGTGTTGTGTGCTGCAAAGTACTCTGCAAGAACAGCAGCGTTTGTATTGGAATCATCACCACCGATGATAACGATAGCTGTAATGCCATGCTTCTTGCAAACCTCAGCAGCAATTGCAAACTGCTCGTTGGTTTCAAGCTTTGTTCTGCCGGATCCGATGATATCGAAGCCACCGGTGTTACGGAACTGGTTGATGTATTCGTCAGTCATAACGATGTAATCATCTTCGATCAGTCCGCTCGGACCACCCTTAAATCCGTAAAGCTCGTTCTCCTTGTTGGTTGCCTTTAAGGCATCATATAAACCGCAGACAACATTGTGTCCACCGGGAGCCTGTCCGCCGGAAAGGATAACGCCGACGATCTGCTTCTTCATATCTGAAGTGTTCTGGCCCTTTTCGAAAGTGATTTCCTTCTTACCATAGGTATTCGGGAAAAGTGCCTTGATCTTCTCCTGATCAGCAACACTCTGTGTTTCCTCGCCTTCCTTTACGCAGATATCTGCAATGCCGTGTCTGAGCATGCCCGGAAGTTTGGGAGCATACTCATATCTGGCTTTCTGTAATGGTGAAATACTCATGTTATGTCTCTCCTTTATTATTTTGGTAACTGTTTGACACGATGTTTTTTGAATCGTGCAAAGTTCCTTCTTTTTGCATACAGCATAATTCTAATATATTTTAGAAATAAAGTAAACCGTTGTGTTGAAAATATTACGAAAGCCTACGAAAGTAAAAGTCCAAAATAAAGACAATGTATCGTGAAGAAAGCAAGCTGGCATGAAGAAAATGGACATAATGGAAGAAATCAAGAAGAAAAAGTCCAAAATAAAGTCAATGTATTGTGAAGAAAGCAAGCTCCCGTAATAAAAATGGACATAATAGATGAAATCATGAAGAAATAATCCAAAATTAATTATCGGCGATGAACCTCTTAAAAATATATTTCAAATCACAGGTATTTTTATGGTTACGACGCAGCCCTCATCATTCCGGATTCCCAGTGTACCGCCGTGGGTTTTCACAATTTTCCTGGTCATGGAAAGTCCAAGGCCATGCCGGCCCTGCAGGAGCTCATCCGAATTTTGAATTACCGCTTCGTCTATTCCATAGCCGTTATCCCGGATTTCGATCCGCACATTCTGATCCTGCACAGATTCGGAAATACTTATGGCACACCCCTCCGGATTATGAACGATACTGTTATTGATGATGTTAAAAAAGACTCTGCCAAGCAGACTTTCATCACCGGAAACAATCGCATTTTCCGCACGGAGATCCACGTCAATCGAATAGGACTCACTGAGATTGTTGTAGATGTCACAGACTGTTTCGCGGAGCAGCGGACATACGGATATGGGATGTTTCTTTGAGGGCTGCATGTCATATTCCAGAGAAGAAATTAAATTCAGATCTTCGATCAGTTTTTTGATTTTGATACTCTGTTTCTTGGCTGCAGCTGCCTTTTTCCGGCTGCTTTCGGTAAGCTCCGGCGCATGCTCCAGTTCTTCGGCATTGCCCATGATGATGGAAAGCGGAGTCCGGATGTCATGGGAGATTCCGGCAATCCAGTTTACACGGGCTTTTTCCCTTTCAGAAAGAAGTGCATTTTTGTAAAGCATGGATCTCGAGGTCTGGTTAAGGTTTCGCCGGACGTCATGGAAGATTCCTTTTTCGGGCAGGTTGACTTCCTTTTCGTTCCGGAGATCATTGATTGCCGAAGTTATGGTCTTTAAATTGCCATAAAGCTTCCTGCCAAAGATCAGGCTTAAGAAAAGCGCAATGGCAAGATTGATAAAAAGGATGATCACAAGTCTTTCGGGCAGGGAGTCAAACCATTTCATGGAATAGATCAGTTCATACTTCCCGACTGCATTTTTCGGAATGCCGAGAATGAGAAGTCCATAGTCTTCTGCGCGGACAAAAACCGGATAATCACACAAAAACCAGTGGGTCAGCTTCGCAATATCCCGGATGGAATAGTGAGTCGGAATATCATCGGGCTGATTTTCGGACCAGATGATTTCTCCATTGTCATCTAAGAGAATGCACCAGTATTCATCCGGAATCGTTCCATTGGAAAGCGTATATTCGGTATCGGTTTCTTTCAGATTCAGGGCAATGTTTTCTAAAACAGATTTTGGCGAATGCTCCTGCAGCAAAAGGTCTGTGTCAGAAGCAAGGGTTCCCAGCCCCAGAGCATTTAGGATAAGAAGCAATGTGGCAATCACAGCGGCCACGAAGGAAAAGCTTAAAAATATTTTTAGAGTAGTTTTATTCATTTTCCGATACCCACTTATAGCCAAGTCCTTTCACCGTAATAAGATGAACCGGAGCTGACGGATTTTTCTCGATTTTTTCACGCAGCCTGCGGATATGCACCATCAGCGTGTTTTCGTGTCCGTAATATTCCTCGCCCCACGCCGCAAGACACAGGGCGTCATTGGTAACAATTTTGTTCTTGTTTTTCCATAGCTTTTTAATAAGGATCAATTCCTTTGGCGTCAGTGGAGTCTCTTTTCCGTTCCGGATGATGGCAGCCTTTTCAAAATCAACGTATTGATCCTCTACGGAAAACCCGGTTTCTTTATGAGCGGTCGAATATGTCCGGCGAAGCAATGCTTTTACCCGCAGGATCAGCTCGGAAAGCAGAAACGGCTTTACAATATAATCGTCTGCTCCCAGATCAAAGCCGCGCACTTTATCCCCGGCCTCACCCCGTGCGGTCAGAAAAATGACGGGAGCGTCAGAAGTTTCACGAAGGGCTGTGTAGAGCATAAAGCCATTCCCGTCAGGCAGATTGACATCCAGTAAAAAGAGTGCCACCGGCTGGGATTTTGCAAGCGAAAGGGCTTTTGCACAGGTGTCCGCAGTATAAACTTGAAAGAAGCCCGCATCAAACAGGGCGTTCTGTACCATCTGCAAAAGTTCAGGCTCATCGTCCACAATCAGGATTTTTTTGTTCAATAATTCTTTCATAGTAATCACCACAAAGATCGTATCATAGATCCGTCCATGTTGAAACAGGTGAACGCCGGAAATGCAAAAATTAAGGTTGCGTTAAGGTTGATTTAAGTTTGAGGAAAGGCAGGTGTGTTACGATCGGGGTATCTTAAAGAAAAGAGGTTAATCAGTATGAAAGAAATTGTAAAAACAACGGATCTGACGAAACGATATGGTGACCTATGCCCGGTCAATCATCTGGATCTGTCAGTAAAGGAAGGAAAGATTTACGGATTTTTAGGACCGAATGGGGCAGGAAAGTCTACAACGCTGAAAATGCTGTTAGGTCTTGTGCATCCGACAGCAGGTGAAATTGATCTGTTCGGGCAGCGTTTTACGGAGAAAAACAGGCTTCTCATTTTAAGAAATATCGGGTCGTTAATCGAATCACCGTCGTATTACGGACATCTTACGGCAAAGGAAAATTTAAAAATATATACGACGATTCTCGATCTGCCGGATCGTAATATTGACGAGGTCCTGAAAATTGTCCGTCTGGACAGGCAGGGAAACAAGAAAACGTCCCAGTTTTCCCTTGGCATGAAACAAAGGCTGGGTCTTGCCAGTGCGCTTCTTTCTTTTCCAAAGCTTCTTATTTTAGATGAGCCGACGAACGGACTTGATCCGTCGGGAATACAGGAAATGCGGGAACTTGTCAAGTCGCTTCCACAGCAATACGGCATGACGGTAATTGTATCCAGCCACCTGCTTTCGGAAAT
>USDI01000182.1 GCA_900553305.1 uncultured Lachnospiraceae bacterium | reverse complement strand
GGCAGACAAATAAAGTCCGGTTGCTTCCCTTACGGAAGCAGCAGCCACATTTACGAGGCGGACAGAGTAATTCCTGTCGCTCTTAACGGTAATATGGATCTGATTTCCTTCTCTCTTTGCAGTCATGGCAATCTCTTCCTTCTTGTCCATGCCATAAACAACTGCTTCTGCGGTCTTGCCATCCTTTAATGCATAAAGCCGTAATTCTGCACCATCTCCATAATCGTAATCCGGCTTGTCATCATGTGCACCCATTGCCACGATGGAGTTCTCCTTCACCATAAGCGGAATACTTAAGTAACCGTGCTTTTCGGTAATCCATCCACAGCCTTCCTTTTCTTCTCCGGTAAAGAAATCTGTCCAGGTTCCCTTCGGCAGGTAGTATTCTGCCATGCTCTGGTCGTTGAAGATCGGTGCAACCAGAAGGTTATCGCCCAGCATGTACTGCTTATCTACATAATGACAGGTTCTATCTTCGGTATATTCCAGAACCATGCTTCTCATGGTCGGAACACCGGTAATGGAGGTTTCAATTGCGGTCTTGTAAAGGTAAGGCATTAAGCTTGCCTTTAATCTGGTGAAGAAACGAACCACATCTACCGCTTCGTCATCATAAACCCAAGGTACTCGGTAGGAGGAGCTTCCATGAAGTCTGGAATGGGAAGACAGAAGTCCGAATGCTACCCAGCGCTTATAAACATCTGCGGTAGAGGTGTTCTCAAATCCACCGATGTCATGTGCCCAGAATCCGAATCCGCTCATTAAGAGGGACAGACCGCCACGAAGGCTTTCTTCCATGGATTCATAATCGGACCAGCAGTCACCGCCCCAGTGTACCGGGAACTTCTGACCGCCAACGGTTGCGGAACGTGCAAAAAGAATAGCCTGTCCTTTGCCTCTCTTACGCTCCAATAATTCATAAACACACTTATTGTAAAGATAAGTGTAGTAGTTGTGCATCTTCTTCGGATCGGAGCCATCATGGTAAACCACGCCCTCTGACGGAATTCTCTCACCGAAGTCGGTCTTGAAGCAGTCAACACCCATATCAAGCAGCACTTCCAGCTTGCTCTGGAACCACTGATAAGCTTCCGGATTCGTAAAGTCTACGATTGCCATACCCGGCTGCCACATATCCCACTGCCATACCTGGCCGTTCGTTCTCTTAATAAAGTAGCCCTTTTCCATACCTTCATCGAAAAGTACGGATTCCTGTCCGATGTAGCTGTTGATCCAGACACAGATGTTCAGTCCCTTTGCTTTAATTCTCTTAAGGAGTCCTGCCGGATCCGGGAATACACGATTATCCCATACGAAATCACTCCAATGGAATTCCTTCATCCAGAAACAGTCAAAATGGAAGGTTCTAAGCGGAATTCCACGGTCTAACATTCCGTCAATGAAGCTCATAACGGTTGCTTCATCGTAGTTCGTGGTAAAGGAAGTGGAAAGCCACAGTCCGAAGGTCCAGGGTGCCGGAAGCGACGGCTTACCGGTAAGGTCGGTATAACGTGTCAGCACTTCCTTCATGGTCGGTCCGTTGATCAGGAAGTAATCCAGATAGCCGCCCGGTACGGAGAATTCGGTTCTTGTTACCATTTCGGTTGCAACTTCGATGGAGACCTTCTCCGGATGATTAACCAGAACACCATAGCCCTTATTGGTGATAAAGAATGGAATGTTCTTGTAGGACTGCTCGGTGCTTGTACCGCCATCGGCATTCCAGATGTCAATGCTCTGTCCGTTTTTCACAAAAGGAGTAAAACGCTCGCCGGTACCATATACCAGTTCACCAACCGATAAGGAAAGCATCTGGCGCATATAGGTCTCTTCTGCGTCGGTATCGTTATAAGCAAAGCCCTTGAAATCGGTCTTCATAAGTGCCAGGTCACGTCCTGCACTTCTGGTAATCATCTCGCCGTTGCGGTAATAGGTCATGGACCAGTTTTTCTTCGTAATGACTAAGGTTAACTCACCGCTTTTAATGCTGATCTCTTCCTCGGTATCAATGACATCAAGCGGAAGTTCTTCGTTCAGTTCCAGTTCAAAGGAAGGGGTATTCACCACTTCTCCCTTATAATGATAAGTACGCACTCTTAAGATTTCCGGTGCCGGAGAGGTAATCTCCAGTGTCAGGTTGATACCGCCTAAGGTATCTCCTCTTGTCACGATGTGCGCAGTCGGTGCGCAGATGGTGACTTTCTTTTCTTCGATCTTGGTGAAGTAAGCTTCTGCAGGTGCAAAACAGCTGCATCCTTCCTTCTGTAACCAGCATCCGTTACTGAATTTCATTTTATTACCCTACCCTTTCTTTTCGTTTTTGTTACTGCTTTCGTTTCTTTATTATTTTACTGTTTACTTCCGGTATTGATCATACCCATTTCAATTATAATGATAGCATATAATGTTTTTTCATTCCATTCTTTAATTATTTTTTACTGTTCTGACACAATATTGACATTTGACTCCAATTTGCGTAACAGTTCAGCCTTGCCCATTCATAAGCTGCCGGATTGTACAGATTTGCTTTTTCGAGTTGTTTATGCTACGCTTTTCGGGAAGAAAGGATCCCGATATGAACAAAAGAATCTATGAAACTATGCATCTATCCGATGATAAAGTACAGCAGTTATTATTTATCCTCATTCTAATTCTCGGGGTTTCAGCACGGTTATGGATGTTCGTGGATGTGCCGGGCGGGATTAACCAGGATGAAGCATTTGCTGCACGGGAAGCCTGGTCCCTGCTGCATTACGGAAAGGACTCCTTCGGATACCCCTGTCCCATGTATCTGACCGCGTGGGGAAGCGGCATGAATGCCCTGAATACCTATCTGATGATGCCGTTCATTGCACTCTTCGGCATGCATACCTGGGTTTTCCGGCTGCCCCAGCTGCTGATCGGAATATTGTCTCTGTTCGCCATAGAAGAAATTGTCAGCAAAGTATCAAACTGGAAATGTTCCTTACTTGCCATGTTTCTACTGGCAATCAGTCCCTGGCATATTATGCTTTCCAGATGGGCGTTGGAAAGTAATCTGGTCGTTGGATTTCTGCTGTTCGGACTGTTGTTTTTTATCTATGGAATCGAAAAGCAGCCCTATTTCATTTTGTCTGCTGTATTTTACGGACTGAGCCTGTATTGCTATGCTGCTGTATGGCCGATCGTTCCCATGATAATTCTATTACAGGGATTGTATCTTTTATATGTACGCAAGGTAAAGATTACAAAATATATTGTAATTGCTGTTATCACCTTTCTCCTGTTTGCGATTCCCATTCTTCTTTTTTATCTCGTAAATATGGATATCCTGCCGGAGATTGTAACGCCGTGGTTCTCCGTTCCGCGTCTCACCTATTTCCGCAGTTCGGATTTTTCCGTTCTGGATATTCCGGAGAAATTTAACGCCCTGCTTCAGCTTCTTTTAACGGAAAAAGATGACTGCTATTGGAATAGTACCGCTGAATTCGGACTTTATTACAAATATGGACTGGTATTTACCGTAACCGGTCTTGCCGTCTGTGTGAAACGAACCTGGAAAAGCCTGAAAGATCGAACGTATCATGGATATACGTTCTTCATGATCCAGTTCCTGCTGGCCGTGATTCTCGGCATGCTGATTCATGTCAACGTCAACCGGATCAATTGTATTCATACATGGATTCTCGTTTTTATGGCAATTGGAATTGAGCAGTATATCCGGCTGTTTCAAGAAAAATTTCCTCATGCAGCTGCGGTGATCACAACATTATACCTGGTGGCATTTGTTTCTTTTGAGCATTTTTACTTTACAACATACGAAGATAATATCAGTCAATACTTCAAGAAAGGTATCGAACCGGCCGTTCTCTATGCAGAAGAGCGCAGCAACTTTGAAAGGACAATTCATGTGGGAGATTCGTTTATTTATCCCCAGATCCTGGCATTTTCAACAATCACCCCGGATGAATACAAAGCCTCTGTGGAATATACCAATTATCCGGCTGCCTTTTTGGATATCAGTCAATGCCAGAATTATATCTTTCACAGTTATCCAACGGGTGAGAACGGCATTTATCTCTTATACGGATTGTCCGAAGAGGATAAGAATAATTATCAGCCGCAGGGCATCACGTTCAACGACAGCGACAACCTCAACGGCATCCTCCAAGGCAACCAGATGCCGCAGATACTTCCGGGCCCGATTCCCCATTCCAAACACGACAATTCTGACCATCCCGTTACTCATATCTCATCAGTCTCCTTCCCTGCCAAGATTCAAACGCCTACGATATTTCTGATTGCTTGCCGTCGGATTGTCAGGATTAGTCATCTCGAGATAACCAGCATCAACAAGAGAGGTGATATAACGCTCGCGATTTTTCGTATGCATGCTCACACCAACCCTATCCAATATCTCTTTAGTTGTTCTTGGAACTGAACAGAAATTGACTATATCTTTCTGTTTCTTTGTTATATGCAGTCGTTGAGTGTCAGAGTGTCTAAGTTCAGTGTCTAAGTCGGCATCAGAGTGTCTAAGTCCAGTGTCTAAGTCGGCATCAGAGTGTCTAAGTTCAGTGTCTAAGTCGGCTACTTGGTTACTTCCACGTCTCCGTATGGTTGTCACAAACTCTTGTGCAGTCTCGCGATTCGTGAACACAACGTCAATTCCCTCTCCGAGAGCCCGCGTAATTCCGCTGCCAGCTCCCGTGTATGGAAGAAGGTATATCGCGTTATTAAAAAGGAAAGTATTGCGCGGCATCGAAGTCCCATTCTCAATATCTTCCACCGTCAGGCCATTGGGCAATGCTCCGGGACTGTGAATCTCCACCCTGTCATCAAAAATAAATATTCTGACCGGAGCCTTCAGATTCAAAGAACGATGCACAAGAGCATTAACGACAAATTC
>USDI01000181.1 GCA_900553305.1 uncultured Lachnospiraceae bacterium | reverse complement strand
TGACGAAAGCAGGGCTTTGGCTTGACAGACCGGAAAGTTCGCTATAAAATAATAACATGCGTTATACAAATGAACCGGAAGGGTGGGGGACCTATGGCAAGAAAAGAATCTGTAACGAAAAACGATATTTTAGAAGCAGCATTTTCGATTCTTCAGGAAGAGGGGATCGAACAGGTAACGGCGCGGAAGCTGGCAGCGAGAGCCAACTGTTCCACGCAGCCGATTTTCCGTATTTACAAAAATATTAACGAACTGATTGAAGAGTTGTTTTTTAAGTCCTGTGCTTTTTTTCAGGATTATTACCGCGCATTTCCACGGCAGTCCGTGACTCCGTTTGTAAACTTAGGATATGCGTATATCTTATTTGCACAGAAGAACAAGAAGATCTTTGAATTTGTCTTTCTTTCAAAGGAACGTCATGGTAAGACATTATATGACCTGATTAACGGGGAGGAAGGGTATGTCAGCCGTGAAATCCAGATGGCGGCTTCCCAGGGCTGTAAAAATGCGAGCGGATTGTTTATGAAGATGTGGATTTTCATTCATGGAGCGGCGAGCATGTCACTCACCGATGACTATGATCTGAAAGAAAACGAAACGATTGAAATGCTGAAGGATGCTTATCAGGCATTCCGGTAAAATTCAGGAAAGAAGAACAGGCAGGACGAACAGAGGTAGAGTATGGATATTATTACCCGTATGAATGATAAATTTATCAAGATGAGCAAAGGCCATAAGGCCATTGCCACCTATATTTCCGATCATTATGAGCAGGCTGTGTTTATGACGGCTGCAAAGCTCGGAGAGCAGGTAGGCGTGAGTGAATCCACGGTGGTCCGGTTTGCTATCGGATTAGGTTATGAGGGTTATCCGGAGTTTCAGGAGGCTCTTGAGGAATGGGTAAAGAATAAGCTGAATGCGGTACAGAAGGTGGGGGCAAAATACGGAAACAGTACTCAGGCAGAAGTCCTTCAGTCTGTTCTGACCGCGGATATTGAGAAGATTCAGGATACGATTGTGAATGTGGATGCAGTCGCTTTTGACGCTGCTGTTGACATTATCCTGGAAGCAGAGACCATTTATCTCGTAGGGGTACGGAGCTGTGAACCGCTTGCGGATTTCCTGCATTTTTACCTGAATATGATACGGGGAAACATTGTTCTTATTAAAACGACGAGTGTAACGGAAATGTTTGAGCAGATGATCCGGATCAACGAAAAGGATGCCATTATCGGAATCAGCTTTCCGCGGTATTCCATGCGGACACTGAAGGCAATGGAATTTGCCAATGACCGGAATGCGAAGGTAATTACGATTACGGACAGCATCCATTCTCCGATGAACCTGTATTCCTCCTGCAACTTACTGGCAAGAAGTGATATGGTGTCGATTGTAGATTCTCTGGTTGCACCGTTAAGTCTGATTAATGCACTCGTGGTGGCACTTTGCCTGAAGCGTCCGCAGATGGTGAAGCAGAACCTGGAAACACTTGAGGAAGTCTGGAATAATTATCAGGTTTATTTAAATGATGAAATCAATTTCGTAGATGAGGAACCGATGCTTAATTATTCCTTAATCAGAAAGGACTCTGCGGATGAGTCCGGACAGGAAACAGAATGAAAAAGGTAGTTGTGATTGGGGCAGGTGCTGCCGGCATGATGGCTGCGATCACTGCAGCACAGTCGGGAGCGTCTGTCACTTTAATTGAGAAGAATGAAAAGACCGGTAAGAAGATCTTTATTACCGGAAAGGGGCGCTGCAACGTCACAAACGGCTGTGAGCGCGACGAGTTTTTTGACAATATTGTAACAAACAGTAAATTCTTATACAGTGCATATGCCGCGTTTGACAACCGGAGTATGATGGAGCTTTTAAAGGAGGCCGGCTGTCCCTTAAAGGAAGAGCGGGGAAAACGGATTTTTCCGCAGTCAGACCATTCCTCGGATGTCATTGCCGCATTGAACCGGCTATTGAAGAAGGAACGGGTGAAGGTGTTTTTTCATACGGCAGTGAGGGAGCTTTTACTCGAAGAGCCTCCGGAAGAAGAGGTTTGCAAAGCTTCGAAGGATCCGGCAGGGAAAAAAGTCTGTGGTGTACTTCTTACGGATGGAACTGTCATAAAGGCTGATGCGGTGATTATTGCAACCGGAGGGCAGTCCTATGAAGCGACAGGCTCAACAGGAGATGGTTACCGGCTTGCCATGCAGGCAGGACATACCATAAAGGAAGTGAAGCCGGCGCTTGTGCCCTTTGTCATTAAAGAAGAGTGGTGCAGGCAGTTACAGGGACTCTCCTTAAAGAATATTTCCTGCCTCATTAAAAAGGATAAGAAGAAAATTTATGAAGGCTTTGGAGAAATGCTTTTTACGCATTTCGGAGTGAGCGGACCACTCATGCTAAGTGCAAGCAGCTTTTATGTGAAGAAGTACCGAGGGGAAGAGGTACGGCTTTCCATTGATTTAAAGCCTGCACTCACGAAAGAACAGCTCGATGCGAGAATTCTTCGTGATTTTGATAAAAATACCAACAAACAATTTAAAAATGCGCTTGATGAACTGCTTCCGGCGAAGATGATTCCGGTGATTTTAAGCTTATCCGGAGTTCCGGTTGAAAAACGGGTGAATGAAATTACCCGGGAGGAACGCAGCCGCCTTGTGGAGCTTTTGAAGAATCTGACACTGACGATTGCCGGGACGAGAGGATTTTCGGAAGCCATTGTGACACAGGGAGGCGTGAATGTCAAAGAAATCCTTCCGGCGTCCATGGAGTCGAGAAAGGTTCAGAATCTGTACTTTGCAGGGGAGGTTCTGGATGTGGATGCCCTGACCGGAGGCTTTAATCTTCAGGTGGCATGGTCTACCGGTTTCCTTGCAGGGAAGCATGCAGCAGGTGAAAATGAAAAGTCTGGTTGAAATAGAGCAGTAAGGTATGATATAACTATACAAAAGAAGAAAGCAGGACAGATCAATGAGTTATCAGATCGCAATTGACGGACCGGCCGGTGCAGGAAAGAGTACCATTGCAAAGAAGGTCGCCCGGTTAAAGGAATTTATTTATGTGGATACCGGAGCGATGTATCGCGCCATGGCATATTATCTTTTCTCAAAGCAGGTAGATCCGAAGGATGAAGAAGCAGTTTCCAGGGAATGCCGGGGAGCCCATATTACCATTCAGTATGTGGATGGAGAGCAGGTTGTTCTTCTGAACGGAGAGAACGTGAATCCGTATCTTCGTACCGAGGAGGTTGGAAACATGGCGTCCCTTACCAGTAAGAACCCGAAGGTCCGGGAGCGTCTTACCCAGCTGCAGAAGGAACTGGCCAGGCAGAATGACGTCGTGATGGACGGACGTGATATCGGGACATGCGTGCTGCCGGATGCGGATGTGAAGGTCTATCTGACCGCAAGTGTCGAAGTGAGGGCAAAGCGCCGTTACGATGAGCTTACTGCGAAGGGCGTAAGCTGCGATATTCATCAGATCGAAGAGGATATTGCAAAGAGGGACGAGCAGGATATGAACCGTGAAATCGCCCCGTTAAAGCAGGCAGAGGACGCGGTGCTTGTAGATTCCTCCAACATGACCATTGATGAGGTCGTGCAGGCAATTCTTACTCTTTGTAAATAAAGGAGCACAGCTATGGAAGTACTTCTTGCGAAAAGCGCAGGATTCTGTTTCGGAGTGAAGCGGGCTGTCGAGCAGGTGTATGAGCAGATTGAAAAGGGTGGTCCGATCTATACCTATGGACCGATTATTCATAATGAAGAAGTGGTGAATGACCTTGCTAAAAAAGGCGTACAGGTAATCAACAGTGAAGAAGAACTGCAAAGCCTTAAGGAGGGTACGGTGGTGATCCGATCCCATGGTGTTCCCAAACGCATTTATGATCGGATTGAGGAAAACGGACTTAGCTGCGTTGATGCAACCTGCCCTTTTGTGAAACGGATTCATAAGATTGTCCAAAAGGAAAGTGAAGAAGGCCGGCAGATAGTGATTATCGGAAATGCCGGGCATCCGGAAGTGGAAGGGATTATGGGATGGGCCAAAGGTCCTGCATTTGTTGTGGAATCCGCAGAAGAAATCGAAAAAATCCCGTTAAAACAGGATTCGACACTGTGTATTGTGTCGCAAACAACGTTTAACTATAAGAAATTTAAAGAATTAGTTGAAATATTTGAAAAAAAAGGTTACAATATTATCGTTGTGAATACTATATGTAACGCAACGGAGGAGCGACAGACGGAAGCGAGGGATATTGCTTCGAAAGTCGATGCTATGATAATAATAGGTGGACGGCACAGTTCCAATACACAAAAGCTGTACGAAATTTGTCGGGAACAGTGTTCCGCCACGTATTTTATACAGACACTGGATGACTTGCATTTAGATTTACCTAAAGCTGCTTCTCTGGTGGGTATTACCGCAGGGGCTTCTACCCCAAACAATATTATTGAGGAGGTTCAAAATTATGTCAGAATTAACTTTTGAACAAATGTTGGAAGAATCATTAAAGACAATACATACAGGAGAGGTTGTTGAAGGTACAGTCATTGATGTTAAGCCTGAAGAAGCAATTCTTAACATCGGTTACAAGTCCGACGGTGTGTTAACCAGAAACGAATACACCAATGAGCCGAACGTGGATCTGACCAATATCATCAAGGTTGGCGATACCATGGAAGTTAAGGTTCTTAAAGTAAACGACGGCGAGGGACAGGTTACCCTTACCTATAAGAGACTTGCTGCTGATCGTGGCAACAAGAGAATTGAAGAAGCCTTCAATAACAAGGAAGTATTAAAAGCAAAAGTATCCCAGGTACTTGACGGTGGTTTAAGTGTTATTGTGGATGAAGTTCGTATCTTCATTCCGGCAAGCCTTGTATCCGATTCCTATGAGAAGGATTTATCCAAGTATGCAGGAC
>USDI01000180.1 GCA_900553305.1 uncultured Lachnospiraceae bacterium | reverse complement strand
CCCTTCCTGCTATGCGTATGGGCTGGAGGTAACGGCAGGGCCCGCATTATTGTTTGATACTATGGCAACGGTATTTCAGAATATTCCGGGAGGAAGAGTCTGGGGAAGTCTGTTCTTTATGTTCATGGTTTTTGCAGCATTCTCCACAGAGCTTACGGTATGTGAAAACATTCTTGCCTGTGTGCGGGAAATGACCGGATGGACCAGAAAGAAAGGGTGTCTTGTATGTGGAATCGTGGTGTTCCTGCTTTCTCTTACAACTGCACTTGGATTCAGTGTATTGGACTTCCATCCGTTCACACCGTCCTCTACTTGGCTGGATTTTTGGGATTTCCTGGTAAGTAACAATATTCTTCCGCTGGGTGCAATGATCATCGCATTGTTCTGTACCAGTAAACGCTTCGGATGGGGATTTGATAACCTTATGGCAGAGGCAAATAAGGGTAAGGGATTAAAGATTAAGCCATGGATGAAACCGATTTTCGGTGTTGTTGTGCCGGTATGTATTCTGGCAATTTATATCATAGGTATGGTTACCTTTGAGTGGAGGTAAAGATGGAGGAAAAAAAGAAGTTTCCTGTGATTTATCTGTTGGCAATTTTATATACATTGTCAGCATATCTGGGACCTGTGGCACTTTTGATAATGCCGGATTCAGACGCTGCAAGTATTATTACATCCTGGTTATTCTGGTTACCGGTTATTTTAGGAGTCGTAAACTTCATTGTGGTTCTGGCAGCGAAAAGTAAGATGGAGAGGAAGCAGCTACTGGTATGCTCCATGATCATCAAGTATGCACTGATTCCCTTTTATCTGGTAGGAGGACTTCTGATTGTTCTTTGTCTGTTATTAATGGTTACGCCGATTGTGTTCATGGTCTTCGTCGGTCCGATGATGGCATTGATACTTGGAATATATGGCTGGGTTATTCTGCTTGGGGCGGCACCGTTTTCCGTAGCTTATATTGTGCGGTCCTATAAAGGCGGATTTCACAGTAAAGCACTGCTTATAATCTCTGCAATTATGCAGTTTTTGTTTACCATGGATGTGATTTTCATTACGGTTCTTGCCGTAAAAGAACGGAAATATAAATAAATTTTTATGAGGGAGAAAAGTAAAATGAAGAAAAAGGCAGTAGCAGCGTTGGTGGCAGCAGGGCTTGCATTGAATCTTTGCGGATGCAGTGCTTATGGTGTGGCAATCAAAATGATGCAGGATTATGAGCCGGAACAGTCACAGGACTGGGCCGTGGAAGAACAGCTTCCGGAGGAAGAGGAAATTCCGGAACCGGAAGAGTCAGAGGAAACCGGAAACGAAGATGCAGATGAAACGGTAGTTACCGGAAAGGATCAGAGTGAAAAGACCTCCGTAGAAATGCCGGAAGAGCTTTCTGATAATCTGTATGATTTCCAGATTGCAATGGATGGACAGGTATACCAGTTCCCGATGTGGTTTGATGATTTTGAGGCATTGGGCTGGGAATATCTCGGTGACCGGACAGAAGTGTTATATGCGAACGAATATCTTTATGCGGAACCATGGCAGAAGGACGGTGTTACGATTTATACTTCTATTGCAAATTTATCTTTAAATGCCATAGCACCGGAGGAAGGTCAGATCTGCGGACTGGATCTGGACGGTTATCAGATGCGGAACTGTGACTGGAAGATAGAACTTTCGAAGGGAATTACATTTGGGGAGTCTGCAAGAGAAGATATCCTGAAGGCTTATGGGGAGCCTACCGATGAGTATGATGGGGAACTTTATTATAAAATGTCCTATGAAACGGATTATTACAGTGAGGTAACCCTGTATGTTTATAAAGATTCCGGAGTGATGGAAAAGCTTGAACTCGATGAACATGATAGAGCTTGAAGGTCTTGATAATTCGGTGAGCGAAGAGGTTCCGGAACTGATCAGCGAATATAAGGCACCAACACAGCTTGGAGATGATTATTATTCCAATATTTTAGAGTATGATGGTGCACTTTATCAGTTTCCCTGTCCGATTCAGGAATTTACAGATAACGGATTCGAAATACAGGAAGAGAACAGCGATATGGTAATCGGTGCCGGAGACACCGGTAGGGCAGAGCTGATGAAGGATAAGCAGAGAATCCGTGTATCGGTCAAGAACTTTGCTCCATATGCGACCGTATTGGAAAATTGTTTTATTATTGAACTGGATGAACATGATTTCGGAGCCAATAGCAACTCCTCCATGGTATTTCCGGGAGGCATTACCTTTGGAAGCAGCGAGGAAGAAGTTCTTGCCGCAATTGCTGACTACAATTACGATAGCTCGGAATCCGGAAAATCCACCTATTACTATGTCTATGGACCGGATGAATATTCTACCTATGGATACCAGATTATTGTAGAAGATGGTAAGGTAACAAGTTTAAGAGCCCGCCAGGCGGATATTAACTGGTAAATGAATAGATAAAGCACAAGGAGTTAATGGCATGAAAGCACTCTGCTTATCCTTCATCACTTTTGGTGGAACAGGGCTGGGAGCTGTATCTTCTGAACCGGGGAAGCCGTAAGAATGTATTGGATGGAAAGGCAAAACAGATTATTGCCGATATCAGCAAGGAACAGGAAGTTGCTGAGAAGATAGCCGGAATGAATTTTGATGTGGTGTGTGATTTTATCGCATTTGTTCCGGAGCAGGTGGAGCGGGATTACCGGTTATTTGCCGGAAAGACGAAGCAGTATATGTACATTAGCTCTGCATCTGCCTATCATAAGCCGGTTATGGATTATCGCATTACAGAAGGAACGACGCTTTCCAATCCTCATTGGGAATATTCCAGAAATAAGATTGCCTGTGAAGAGTTTTTAATGAAAATGTATCGTGAAAATGGATTTCCGGTTACGATTATCCGTCCGAGCCATACATACGATGAGAGAAATGTTCCTATTGGAGTTCATGGAGATAAAGGAAGCTTTCAGGTTTTAAAGAGAATGCTGGAGGGAAAACCGGTGATCGTTCATGGGGATGGAACTTCCCTCTGGACCGTTACCCATAATTCCGATTTCGCCAAGGGATTTGTAGGCTTAATGGGAAATCCAATGGCGATCGGTGAAGCATTCCAGATTACAAGCGATCAGTCTGTGACCTGGAATCAGATTTATCAGGCTGTGGCGGATGCACTGCAGGTTGAATACAAGCCTTACTATGTTTCATCTGCATATCTTGATGCAGCAGGACCGTATGATTTTGAAGGAGCCTTGACTGGTGATAAGGCAAATACCGTAGTATTTGATAATAAGAAGCTGAAGAATGCAGTTCCCGGTCTGTGCATGAATGTCCGTATGGAGCAGGGAATCCGGAATACCGTGGATTATGTTCTTTCCCATCCGGAATGTCAGGTGGAAGATCCGGAATTTGATGCATGGTGCGATAAGCTGATCGCAGTTCTGGAAAAGGCAAAAGAGGAGATGAAGATGTATGAGCAGCAAAAGTGATTCCAATCAGATTACGAGAGATTATTTTGACTCCATATTGTTGGAAACCCGGTATTGGGACTCCGATCTTCCATCTACGAAGATGGAATTATATGGAGAGACATTTGAAACCCCGATTATGACAGCAGCACTTTCCCATCTGCATGAAATTTGTGATAATGCCATGGCGGAGTTTGGAAAGGGTGCGAAGGATGCAGGAGCGGTGCACTGGGTTGGCATGGGGGAAGATGATGAACTGGAGCAGATTCTTGCAACCGGAGCCAAAACAGTGAAAATCATTAAACCGCACAGAGAGGATGAAGTGATTTATCATAAGATCCGGCATGCTGCCGAGCATGGGGCATTTGCTGTCGGTATGGATATTGACCACTGCTTTGCAGGAAATGGGGAGTATGATGTGGTCTGTGGTCTGCCAATGCATGCAAAGACAGCTTCGGATCTGGAAAATTATGTGAAAGCATCATCTGTACCATTTATTGTAAAGGGCGTACTGAGTGCGAAGGATGCTGAGAAATGTGCGAAGGCAGGTGTATCGGGAATTCTTGTTTCCCATCACCATGGAATTATGCAGTATGCCGTACCTCCGCTGATGATTCTGCCTGAAATTGTAAAAGCAGTAGATGGGCAGATCCCTGTTTTCGTAGACTGTGGGATTGAGAGTGGCATGGATGTCTTTAAGGCACTGGCATTGGGCGCAGATGCAGTGTGTGTCGGACGCGAACTGATGGGTCCCTTAAAGGATGGTGCAGCGGGTGTTACCAACCGTATGAATGAAATGAACCGGGAGCTGATGAGTATCATGGCAAGAACCGGAGCAAAGTCCTTAAAGGAGATTGATCCCTCGGTGATTCATTACCGTCATTTCTGATGGGGTTCAGAGCTTAGAATAAATTGTAGCTACCAAGACACTGAAATAGCTGTAATTAATCTTTACAAAAAGATGGAGGAAGCGTTATGAAAATAGGATTGTCTGTTCCTTTGGCACATGAAACCCCGCAGCAGTGGGCAAAGAAGCATAGAGAACTTGGATGCGGATCCGTTGTGTTTCCGGTTAACTGTGAAGCTTCCCCGGAGACCATTGATGCTTATCGGAAGGCTGCGGAACAGGAAGGGTTAATCATTGCCGAGGTCGGCATTTGGAAAAATGTTCTTGCTGTGGATAACAGGGAACGGGAAGAGGCAGTTGCTTACTCGATCAATCAGCTGAAAATGGCGGATGAGATTGGTGCAAAATGCTGTGTGAATATCGTTGGTACACCGCATGGACCGATCTGGGATGGTGGATATCCCGGGAATTTTTCCAAAGAGACGTGGAAAATGGCAGTTGATTCCATACAGCACATTATTGATGAAGCAAATCCTGTGAATACGAAATTCAGCATTGAGCCGATGCCCTGGATGATTCCGACAGGTCCCGATGAATATCTCCGTCTGATCGGGGATGTAGACAATAAAGAGTT
>USDI01000179.1 GCA_900553305.1 uncultured Lachnospiraceae bacterium | reverse complement strand
CTGCAAAAGGGACGTCCTTTGTCGGAGGTCATGCGGGAGTTTCTCGACTGGTGTGGAGAGGATTATATTTTCTGTACCTGGGGACCATTGGATCTGTTTGAACTGCAGCGGAATATGAAATATTATCATATGGAGCCGTTAGCTTCTGTGCCGATCCGTTTTCTGGACGTACAGAAGCTGTTCAGTATCCGGTATGAGGATCGTAAGCTGCGCCGGAGTCTTGAATTTGCGATTGATTTCCTTCATATCGAGAAGGATATCCCGTTTCACCGTGCGTTCAGTGATGCGTATTATACCGCCAGAATCCTTGCGAAAATTGATCCGGAAGTCCGGGCAAATTATTCGTTTGACACTTATATTCTTCCGAAAACCCATGAGGAAGAGATTCATGTGCTTTTCCCGGATTATATGAAGTATATTTCCAGAGAATTCGGGGATAAGCAGGAGGCTCTGGCAGATCATGAGGTCATCAGCACGAAATGTTATCTTTGTCATAATAATCTGCGAAAGAAAATCCGCTGGTTTACACCAAACGGGAAGCATTATTACAGCGTTTCCGAATGTCCGGTGCATGGTCTGATGAAGTCCAAGATCCGGATTCGTAAATCGGAGGATGATAAGATATATGTGGTCAAGACTTCGAAGTTTATTACGAGTGAAGAAAGTGACCAGCTTGTGGAGAAGAGAGAAACTGCAAAGGAACATCATAAGAAGAGTAAGTAAAAGTTAAAACAAAGAGGACCTAGAAATGAGGCCCTCTTTTTGATTTCCGCGTACGCCGCCTGTAATGCTTCCGCCTCATATCATCAAACAGGTTGTAATTGATAAACACGGAATGAATCAGGCTGATGAGGATTGCAAGCAGAGCAAGTCCGAGAATCCAGATGATCAGATAAAATACATTAATAATGACGGTCTTTCTGAGAAGTTCTACCGGACACAGCGGGAAAAAAATCCGCTTTACAGGTGCGCCCGTATACCCTTCTGTGTTAAGTAAATTTACCGTGCCTGATCCCAAATAAGCACCGTGATAGCTATAATAAATTATGGCAATCTCCTGGTCGTTATCCGTATCATAAGAGACTTCAGAATCAAGGTCTGCAAAGGTGATCGTTTTTGGCATAATCAGATAGCTGTTTTCATTTAATCCAAGAAGCTGTGCGGAATTTCCTAAAATATCCGTGGAATTATGAAAGAAGCTTGAACTTTTAATCGAGTACTTTGTTTCATTCTCTGCGATATTTACAGGGGCAAAATTCGTAAATCCATAATCAAAGAGCTTCACTGTATCATAAAACTGATTCGGTGATTCTTCCTTTAAAATCACGCAGATCAGACGCATATCGTTTCTTTCCGCACAGGTGACAAGGGTCTGTCTGGCCTGTTCGGTATAGCCGGTTTTACCGCCTTTAATTCCTTCATACGCAATTTCTCCGGAAATGAGCTGGTGTTTGTTACGGATATAAAAATCATCCGGCTGGGTTGCAGTTGCTTCGAAATGATAATTGCCGGTATTTCCGATTTTGGCAAGCTGCTCATTCTGGAAGAAGGCTTTGGCAATGAGGGCCAAATCATGTGCGGTGGTGTAGTGGTTTTCGTTATGAAGTCCGTGTGGATTTACAAAGTGGGAATTGGTACAGCCCAGTTCTGCTGCTTTTTCATTCATCATATCGGCAAAAGCATCGATCGAGCCTGCAACATGTTCCGCAACCGCATTTGCAACCTCGTTTGCGGATCCAACAAGAATTCCATACAGACATTCGCGTAACGTCATGGACTGTCCCGGATCAATACCGATGTTGGAGCTTCCGGATTCAAGGCTGAATACCGCATCATGGGAAAAGGTAATGACCTCGTCCATGGAGCAGTTTTCAACAGCAATTAGGCAGGTAAGAATCTTGGTGGTACTTGCAGGATACAGCTTTTCGTCCATATTTTTGGCATAAAGAACCGTACCGGTATTGGCTTCGAGCAGGTAAGCCGCTTCTGCCCCAAGTTCCGGACCGGTTGGCCAGTTGGCAATTTCATTAGTCTTTATCGGAAGGGATTTGCGCGCTTCCGCTTCCTCGTTATAATCGGCAGAGGCAGAAGGGGCAGCCAGAGCCGTCGCAGAATATGAAATTAACAATCCAAGCACAAGCAGGAAAGTAAGAAAATGTTTCATTCAAAAACTCCTCGTAAATAGAAATTGCTCCGCAACAGAATTATTGCTTTTTTATCATACATCATTTCCGGATTTATATGAAGCTCTTATTTTTTTCAGGTGTAAAAATTTTGTAAAAGTTACCTATTATATGTGATTACTGCTTGACAAAGACAGTCAATATATGTTAGAAAAGATAAGTCTTAACAAGATATTAAAATTTATTAAGAAAACATAAAGACAACCACTTACCATGAACGAAGAAGTTTATGGCAACGGAGTGGTATTTTTTATGTAAAGAAGGAGGAGTAAAATGGCTCAGATATTAGCAGTAATCATCTTTGTGGCAATGTTTGCGCTGATCGTGACAGAAAAGATCGAGCGTCACATCGTAACACTGGTATGTGGTCTTCTGGTGCTGGTTCTTGTATTTGGATTAGTAATGCACAGTCCGGCGGCAATTTGGGAGACACTGAATCTTCGTGCGATTTTTACATTAAGTTTCTGGTATCCGGCAGGACAGGGTGGCGAGGCCTCTGCAGGAATCAACTGGGAAACCATTATCTTCATCGCCGGCATGATGATCATGGTAGAAGGAATGGGAAATGCAGGATTCTTCCGCTGGTTATGCATGCGGATTGCAAAGGCTGTTAAGTATAAGACCATTCCGATCTTCATTACATTTATGTTAATGGCAAGCTTCCTGTCCATGTTTATTGACAGTATTACCGTTATTCTGTTCCTGGCAGCAGTTACCGTAGAGCTTGCGCAGTTGTTGAAATTTAATCCGGTTCCGATTATCCTGTCAGAGATTTTCTGTGCAAATTTAGGTGGATCCGCAACCATGTGTGGAGATCCCCCAAATATTATTATCGGAACCTCCCTGGGATATTCTTTTGCAGACTTTATTACACATACCGGACTTATTGCCGGCGTATGCTTAATATTATCTCTGATTTACTTTTTGCTATCTTCCACAAACAGCTTGTACAGAAGGAAACACTTGACATTGCAAGCTTTCCGGAGCCGAAGGAAGCCATTACAAGCAAGAGTAAATTTACTATCAGCTGCATCATTTTTGCATGTGCGGTTGTTATGCTGATTACTCATGCACAGACAGGCTTAAGCGTTGCATTTATTGGCTTATTTATTGCAATTGTAACCTTGATTACTTCCGGAAAAGACAGTATGATGTTATTAAAGAAGGTAGATTACAAAACACTGTTATTCTTCGTTGGACTATTCGTTGTAGTAGGTGGTCTGGAACAGACCGGAATCCTGCAGATTATTGCAGAATTTATTGGAAACATCAGTGGTGGTAATATCAAACTGATGATTGCAATTATTATCTGGGTTTCTGCTTTTGCAAGCGCCTTTATTGACAATATTCCTTTTGCAGCTACCATGATCCCGGTTATCCGGAGTCTTGCAGCAATGGAAGGTGTGGACTTATCTACTCTTGCATGGGCATTGTCCATGGGTACAGACATTGGTGGAAGCGGAACACCGATTGGCGCATCTGCGAACGTTGTAGGTACCGCTGTGGCAGCAAAGGAAGGTTATCCGATTGGATGGGGCAAGTATTGTAAGGCCATGGCACCTGCCACAATTATGGTAGTTTTTGTTTCCATGATTATCATTTTTGTAAGATATCTGTAAATCAGACAGAACAAGGAGGGATACCGTATGGCAGAACAGATTATTATTGCGATTGGCCGTGAATTCGGAAGCGGCGGACATGAAATCGCTGAGAAGCTTTCCGAACTTTATGGAATTAAGCTGTATGATAAGAATATCCTGCAGAACATTGCAGAGGCTAAGAATGTTGATGTGGCAAACTATGAGAAATATGATGAAGTTCCTAAAAAGATGATCTTTTCAAGAACCGTTAAGGGACTTTCCAATTCCATGGAGGAGAACATTGCACAGCTGCAGTTCCGTTATCTGGAAGACAAGGCAAACGCCGGAGAGTCTTTCGTTGTTGTCGGACGTTGTGCAGAAACCATGCTGAAGTATCATCCGGCATTGGTATCCATCTTCGTATTGAGCGACTGGGAAGCGAAGGTAGAGCGTATTATGAGGATCTACGAGCTTACCAGGGAAGAAGCTGAAAGCTTTATCTTCCGCAGTGACCGTAAGCGTAAGGATTATCATAATTATTATTGCAAGATCAAGTGGGGCGATTCCAGAAACTATGATCTGTGTGTAAACAGCAGCAGGCTTGGTGAGGAAGAGACCGTGCTGATGCTCAAAGAGTACATCGATAAGAGAATCGCACACAGGGCTAAGAAATCATGAGATTAAGAAATATTGCAGGATCCAGGGATGTGATTGCAGAAAGTGAATGGGTAATTCAGGAGCCCTGTTCTCAAAAGGGTAAATGGACAGAAGTATTCGGAAATGACCATCCAATCCGCATAGAGATTGGTATGGGAAAGGGAAAATTCCTTCATGAACTGGCGAAGGAGAATCCTGAGATCAATTACATAGGAATTGAAAAGTATTCCAGTGTCCTGCTCCGTGCCATCCAGAAGATGGAAACAGATCCACTCCCAAACGTAAGGTTTATCCGCATGGATGCAGAAGAGATCAGTGAAGTATTTGCGGAAGAAGAAATTGACCGGATTTATCTGAACTTTTCAGATCCATGGCCAAAGGATCGGCATGCGAAACGTCGTCTTCCATCCAGAGAGTTCTTAAAGCGTTATGACACCTTTTTAAAGAAGGATGGCATTTTGGAATTTAAGACAGATAACCGGCCACTGTTTGATTTTGCAGTGGAGGAGCTGCCCTTTGCAGGATGGGAAGCAATCGTGATTACTTATGATCTGCATCATGAT
>USDI01000178.1 GCA_900553305.1 uncultured Lachnospiraceae bacterium | reverse complement strand
TGTTCTTGATACCGCCAAGGTTCTTCTCAAGTTTTTCCCATTCCTTCTTTAATGCAATAACTTCCTTCTTAGGAAGAACATCAAAGGTTCCATCCTCAGACATGGTTTCAATTGCTCTTAATCTCTCGATTCTGCTCTGGATGGTCTTGAAGTTGGTAAGCATACCACCTAACCATCTCTCATTTACATAGTACATTCCGCAACGCTCAGCTTCTGTCTTGACAGCGTCCTGTGCCTGCTTTTTGGTACCAACGAAAAGAATGGTTCCGCCCTGTGCAGCAATTTCAAATACTGCTCTGTAAGCTTCATCTACTTTACCTACAGACTTCTGTAAGTCGATGATGTGAATACCATTTCTTTCGGTGAAGATGTAAGGAGCCATCTTAGGGTTCCATCTTCTTGTCTGATGTCCGAAATGAACACCTGCTTCGAGTAACTGCTTCATTGAAATAACGCTCATGTTTCTTACCTCCATTTGGTTAGACTTCCGTATATTTTCATACTTTCGTACGCTGCAAACCTCCGAGCATGAGGCACCATTCAGCAAAAATATACGTGATTAATAGTTTCTGCTGCGAAGCTTCTCACAATCGCAACGCTGATATTTTAGCATATTCTATATCAGATTGCAAGCCGGATTTCCACAAACTTTTAAAAATTACAGGTTCTGAAAATGAAGTCCTAAAAAAGCTGCCGGCCTACTGGCACAGCAGCTTTGCAATTTCTTCTCTGGTGGATCCCATCGGGATCTTATGGACTCCGGCACGGAGCTTCGTATGATACCCGTTATCACAAAGATAAGCATCATATTCTGATGCATCATCGATGAGCCCGGACTGCTCTAATTTCCGGCTGATGGCGTAAGAACCTTCGCCGGGATTTATCGTAATGTCTACAATTTCCTTCGAATCCGCTGCCGTCTCGCTGCCGACTTTCGGTGTTGCACTGGCCTCCGGTGTTGACTCATCATTTGCTTCTGGTGTTGCACTTGGTGTCACGCTTGCTTCCGATTCCACATTTATTTCCGGTTCTGTACCTGCTGCCTTCTCGGCATCTGCTTCTGCACTTGCATTCACAGTCGGTTCCACACTTGCATCCGCTGTCGGTTCACTGCTTACTTCCGGTTCCACATCATCCTTAAGCTCCGGATCAGCATCGGCTTCCGCCGCCTGCGCCTCTTGCTCCTGCTGCGTGGCGGCTTCTGCTACGGTAACAGGTTCCTCCACCATGCCAAGCGCTCTTGCCCGTTCTTTAATTTCTTCATTACTCAATGCTTCTTTCCGGCTGCCAAGTCCGATTCCGAGAATCAGGGAAGTGACAACAATGCCGACTCCCAGTCCTCTTAAATAATATTTCAAGTTCATGGTGCTCTGTTACATCCCTTCAAACAAATCAATTACGAGCTTTACTTCTCCAATCCCCAGCCCTAATTCCTTGGCAATTGCCATATTGGATTTTCCGGACTTATGAAGCTCAAGGATCTTTTCATTGCTGTTTCTGGCACCGCTCTTTCCTGCCTTATCCAGAGAAACAGCAACATCAGGCACTTCAGCCTCTGTCTTAGGCTTTGTGGTACGCTTTCTGACTGCGGGCTTTTCTGCTGTGCCTTTCGCCACATTCTCTTCCGCACCTTTTGCTGCGTTCTCCTGCTCTTCCGGGGTACTCTCCCTATCCGTTTCCAACACCGCCTTTGTTCTTGCTTTTGCAGTTTGGGCGCTCTTCTTTGGAGTCTTTTTTGTTTCTACGACGGTAACCTTTTCCGGCGCAAAAGCTCCGGATGCACCAAACAGCTCAAACTCCGGCTGCTGTACTGCTTCCTGTTGCGAATTCTCCGGCCGGGGCACTTCTTTGGCAGCCAGCTCTTTAACGTTAATTTCCGCATCCTTCACCGTCTGACGGACTTCCCTGGCGGTCTTCTCTACCTCAGTCACGGTATTTTTCAGATTCTCATGCTTGTCATTCAGCATATCATATAAAAATACCACTTCCTGATGATTCTTATTAATCTCACTAAGCACCGTATCCGAATACTCATTGACAGCCATCATCTTTTCATTGGTCAGACGATCCATGCTGCGTTCCGTCTTCTCCATGGCATACGTAATGGTTTCGTCCACAATGTCCGTAATCTTACCCTGTGCTTCCTCTACCTCTTTTTCTACAAGGTCATGAATTTTCTTTTCATCAATAACCGCCTCTTCTTTTCCGGAACGGTTTTTCCCTTCCGGAATCAGAAAGCTGCCGATAAAAATCACAATTCCCATGATAAGTAATATAATTTCCAATACTGACATTTCTTTTCCTCACAGCCGCTATACCCGAATGTCAAAGCTGCCCTGTCCTTTCACAAAAACTTTGCCGTCTTTTTCCTCATTATGCTGCTTCCGGTGCTGTCCTCCGTCCCCGGCATAGGTTCCGTTTCCCTGCTCTTTGGCATCAAATTTTTTCTGCCGGTTTTCAGCCTGATCACTTTTGTTTACCTGATGCATCCTATGCTCAACCTTCTGCTGTGTCTGACTTTGAAAGTTCGACTGGTCAATCATTCCCTTGTGATCTTCATTCTGTTTAATATTGGTAAAATCCTGGGCACGTGTTACCTGTCCCTGGAGCTCCAGACGACTGATCGTCATTCCTGTCACCTCGATCCATTTTCTATAAAGCAGTCATCTTCACGTCCCCCTGCTGCTTGACAAACTTGCAGAATTTCATGGGGTTCTTGACTACCATGGAAACATCTCCGATACAGATCTTTGTTCCCGCAAAAACTTCACCGCTCACTTCCACTTTTGCATTGGAGCTTTCATCCAGAATCACCTGAAGATTCTCTATCTCCTGAATACAGCTCTCCATTTCCTGTTTTCTGCGGTTTTCCTCCTGCAGCATTTCCTGGAAATATTTCATCTGTTCCGGTTTTAATTTCACGCCCTGCTGGAGTTTCTGCACATTGGCGGTCAGTACCGGATGACTGATTTCGATTGCTTTTTTATGTTCAACCACTAATTTCTGTAATTCCTGTATTCTCAATTTCACAGAAGGATCCGCACCAACCTCTACAATAGTATCTGCACCCATCGGCGAGCCTAACGTTTTCACACGGATTGCATTGGTCGCACTCACTCTTCCTCCGGTAATAAATCCCCTGCGTCCTGTAACATTAATTTCTGTGCCTGCCAGAACCCGGCTATGCAGAATGGATTCCGTTGAAACATATCCCTTTGCACTTACGGTTGCATTCTCTATGAACTTCGCTACCACGTTGCCATTTGCAGCAAGCGTACCTCTTCCCATGCCATTCATGCCACGGGCGATGATAATATCTCCACCTGCCTCAACAACCGCACCTTCCACAACACCACGGACTTCTATGTTACCCTTGGCTTTAACGGAAAAGTTTGTTAAGACATTTCCGTTTACCTGGACACTGCCTTCATATTCAATATCCCCGGTAGAAGTATCCACATTTTCCACTTCCAGGACATCAGAAACGAATACCTTGTTTTCTACCAGCGTGACATGTCCGTCCACATCAGAAGTAATCTGCAGCCGGTCCGGAGACAAAGTAATATTACGCCCGAATTCCAAACGCTTGCGCTTTACTTCTCTCGGTTTAATGATCTCCCCGTAAATAGTTGTGCCGTTATCTCCCGGATCCTCCGGATAGAGTCTGGCAAGCACCTCACCCTTCTTACAATGGCAGATCGTATTCAGATGAAAGAAATCCACGCTTCCGTCCTCACTCAGGGCCGGCTTGGCATGAAGATCGGTATTAAAGAAATACTCAACCCGCGCATCGGAGCCGTTTCTTGCAGGAATTCCCATTGCAACAATGAAATCCGTACAATATGCAGGATGGGCAAAGAACGCAGTTATCTCCTTTTCCTTAATTCCAAACGCAATTCCTTTTACCTTTAAATCCACAAGCAACTCCTGTGCCGTCATACGCCCTCCCTTCATGGAAGGTGGATAGAGACGGACACTCGCCGTCATTTTGTCCTGTGCGACAGTAAGGCTGTAGCTCTCACGAATTTCCGGAATTAAATCCTTATTTACCAAAAACAGGAATTCATTCTTTGCAGCAGCCGCCGCATCCTGAATTCCTTTTGCCAAAAGTCCGGCATCGTACAAAACGCCGTGCCCGGACAGATAATCTGCAATTTCCTTTGCAGTCACTTCGCTTCCACCCTCTTCAGGCTTAACGAGTTTAATAACTGTACCACTCCCTGTACACCCAATCTGAAAATACCCGTTTCTCACGATTTAAATACCCCCATATAACTTCCCATTTTCGCTTTCATCTTCTGCAATGCACGCGTATGTAACTGGGAAACTCTGGACTCAGAAACTTCCAGAACGTTACTGATTTCTTTAAGTGTCAGATCCTCATAGTAATACAAAAGTATAACCTTTTTTTCTTTTTCTGTCAGCAATTCCAGTGCCTGCCCCAAGACCTCTTTGAGTTCGCTCTTTTCAATCACTTCCTCCGGCTCCTCAAACCGGTTCTGCTTATGCTGCTCTGCCGGAATTTCACTTCCGGACTCCATGAATTCATTTAAAGATACAACTCCTGTAATCTTCATCTGTGACTGCCAGTCTGCAAAATCCTCTGTGCTGATTTCCAGCTTTTGTGCAATCTCCTCATCTGTAGCAGTTCTTCCGGTTATGGTTTCAATTTCCTTCATTGCCGCTTCAATCTTCTTTTGTTTCTGCCGGATCGTTCTCGGGATCCAGTCCATCTTGCGGATTTGATCCAGAATAGAGCCGCGGATCCGGAGGCTTGCATAGGTTTCAAACTTTACTTCCTTCATGCTGTCAAACTTATCAATGGCATCAATCAGACCAAAAATACCATAACTTACCAGATCATCATACTCAACATTATAGCCAAGATACATACTTAAGCGGCCTGCAACCAGCTTTACAAGAGGTGCATACTCAAGAATCAGTTGTTCTCTGACTTCCGACGATTTCGTTGTTGCATATTCGCTCCAAAGCTGGAAATCAG
>USDI01000177.1 GCA_900553305.1 uncultured Lachnospiraceae bacterium | reverse complement strand
TCAGTTGTTCTCTGACTTCCGACGATTTCGTTGTTGCATATTCGCTCCAAAGCTTATCCTTATATGCTTCGTCCATAGCCTCCTCCAATGCATTTTATTTATTCTGTATCCTGTCTGGAATCAGAATTTGTTTCTTCCTTTTCCACTGTGCCGTCTTCTTCCACAGCTTCCTTCTCAATCACTTCTCCCTCTTGTGCTTTTCTGGCAGCTTCTTCCTCTTCCTGTTTCTGTATAAACTGGTTAACTTTTCTCTGGATAAAGGCTCCTGTCAGATAAAAGAACAGCATCACCAGTATAAGTATCAGTAAAAGCTGCTTTTTCTCATAGTGATAATAAAACATCATCGTGCTGGCTATCAGTCCGGAAAGCAGCATAAGAAAGGGAGCCAGAAGTTTTATTTTTCTCATATATTCTTCTCCGGTTTACCTACTGCCCGAATGGTGAATACACCTGTTGCCGGATAAAAAATAACAGTTCGTCCATACGTATCCCCTGTATCTTCGGCAAGAAGGGGTATCTTCATCTTTTCAAGAGTCTTTTTACTGGCAATTACATTTCTCTCACCCACACGGATCATGTCACTTTTGGCATTTCCGTAAGCAAACATCTGCGCACCGCCTGCGATCTTGGCAACCATACGGCTCCGTACAGCTCCCTGTTTCACCATTTCTTCCACCATATCGGCAATTCCGGTATCTGCAAACTTGAATCTGTTGTCATTGTTCCGGATCTCCGTACTGTCCGGAAGCATGATATGGGCAAGTCCTCCAATGCCTGTCCCCGGATCACGGATTGCGATTCCCACACAGGAGCCAAGCCCCAGTGTGGTTACCCCGTCCTGACCGGAACAGACCTTCCAGTCAGCCATACCAACCTTAATTATTTCACTCATTTTACACAACTCCCAATGCAGAAAGAATTCTATCATATGATTCCACATCCGGAATCAGTATAAAATAACCATCCAGTTCAATATCATCTGAAAACTGTGTCTGGATCAGCAGAATATTATCTCCCATTACCCCGAATTCTGCTGCCGGAACACTCATTATGGCCCCCGCCATATCAATCCCAAGCTGTGGTACCGAAGGAAAGATTTTCATATTGGTCAATGAAGATAATGCATTCAGATAAGCACCTGTAATAATATTTCCTACTTCCTTCATTGCAGAACATTCCATCTCACCAAAATGACATTCTTCAATCGGCTTCTCCGGGACTCCCAGCATTCCGCTCATCAGTTTATTCACAAGATGCAGTGCCGATTCCTCCGAAAGAACGAACATCATGCTTCCTTCCACATCACCTTCTACCTGAAGATAAATGCTCACCAGAATCGCCTCTTCGCCACCAAGCAGCGCACCAAGTTCATTAAAGTTCAGAAGACGCACCTGCGGAACCTTCATATCTACCTTACAGTTAATCAGCTGTGCCAGTGCAGTTGTTGCATTTCCGGCACCAATATTACCTATTTCCTTTAACACATCATAATACTGTTGTGTTATTTGCTCCATACTAAGGTCCTTCATGGTCCCTCCTATTATGTCTCATTTTGTTTATCGTTCTGCTGCAACCACATTCATATCAAGCAAGGATATCAGATCATTCTCATACTTGCCAATACCGAAAACAAAGTTGGTTTTATCATCATTGGCATCATAAGTAACTTTGTCAATCTGATCCGGAGACAGTGTGACAACCTCACGCACCTCATCCACAATAAAGCCAATCGTTCCGTGCTGTTCCAGTTTTAAAATAATGATTCTGGATGCTTTCGTTGCCTCCTGCTCGGGAAGTCCCATTTTCAGGCGGAGATTCATAACCGGAATCACCTCACCCCGAAGATTGATCACACCCTTCAGATAAGCTGCCACCTTGGGAACCCTGGTAATATGCTGCATTCTTACGATATTGTCCACATATTTGATATCAATTCCGTACTGCTCAGCTCCCAGCTTAATTACAATATACTGGATGCTGTCGCCTTCTGTTTTTACTTCATTGTTTACTCTTAATTCGTCCATGATTCTCTCCCCCATTCCTAAAACAGTGCATTTGCATCAAGAATCAATGCGATCTCGCCATCACCTAAAATGGTTGCACCGCTGATGAACTTACACTTGTTGATGTATTTTCCGAGTGATTTAATAACGATTTCCTGCTGTCCCATAAGCTCGTCAACCACAAGACCTGCAAGCTTCTCGCCCTTCTTTACGATAACAACAACCATGTTCTCATCCGGCTTCTTTAAACTTTCGATCTCGAGGACATTGCTCAGACGGATAATCGGAATGACGGTTCCTCTTAAGTTGATTACTTCGCTGTTCTGTACCAGTTTGATTTCTTCCGGCTTAATATCTTCAATGGTCTGGATGCTGCCAAGAGAAATGGCATACTTTTCACCACCCACAGTTACCATGAGTGCCTGAATAATTGCAAGTGTCAGAGGCAGACGGATAATCCAGGTGCTTCCCTCTCCAAGCTTACTCTTGACTTCAACCTCACCGCTTAAAGATTCAATCTTGGATTTTACAACATCAAGGCCAACACCTCTTCCGGATACATCGGTAATCTTCTTTGAAGTGGAAAATCCGGCATGGAACAGAAGGTTAATGATATCCTTCTCACTCATGTTATCTCCCTGTTCCGGAGTAATTACGCCACGCTCAATCGCTGTCTTCTTAACGCTCTCTACATCAATACCGTTACCATCATCACGAACCTCAATGACAACGTTATTACCATCCTGATATGCATCAAGGAAAATTGAACCAACCTCCGGCTTGCCGCGCTGTGCCCGCACTTCGGCAGATTCCAGTCCATGATCGGCGGAATTACGAAGTAAGTGCATCAGAGGATCACCAATCTCATCTACTACCGTACGGTCAAGTTCCGTTTCCTCACCGGACATATATAATTCCATCTTCTTATCCAGCTTCTTGGAAAGATCACGAATCATTCTCGGGAATTTGCTTACAACACTCTCAATAGGAACCATTCGTACTTTCATGACGGATTCATGAAGATTTGTTGTTACACTTTCCAGATACTCAATCTGTTCATTAAAGGTTGTGCTGTTCACACCTTCCGCACCCGATGCTGATACCAGGGAGTTCTTCGCGATAATCAGCTCACTTACCAGATTCATTAAAACATCCAGTTTTTCGATATCTACACGAACCGTCCGGTTAACAACCGGTTTTCCTGCCGGTTTCTTGTCATTCTTGGCAGCTGCGGGGGAAGCAGCCTGTGCGGGTGCCGGTCTTCTTTCTGCCTTATCGGATACCGCCGGTGCGGTTTCTTCTGCGGGGCTCTCCTCTTCCTTAAGTTCCAGCTCAGATCCGACTACCTTTTCAATTTCCGAAACATTTCTTGCTGCATGAAGAATTTCATCCAGAGAAACATCTGTGACAACAATCAGACTGAAATCCAGGTCAAACTTTTCATCCTCAATATCCTGTGCAGAGGGATTGCAGACAATAATTTCTGCCTTCTCCTCAACAGCCTTATATACAAGGAATGCCCTTGCTGCCTTAAGCAGACAGTTCTCATGGACATAAACGGTCATACCGAATACATTTTTGCCCTGTTCTTTTGCCGTACGGAATACATGCTTCTGCTCATCGGTAAGAACAATATCCTTCCACTTTTCTTCACCTTCTGCCGCAGCTTTCTTTTCTGCTTCTGCTGCTGCCGGATCTTCTTTCTTTGCTTCCCCGTCAGGGGCATCGCTGCCCTTTAAGAAGCTGTTCAGCATTTCAATCAAAGGTTGATTGTCATTGGTTCCTTCGTCCGCTGTCTCCTGAATATTATTTGTATACTCTTCCAGGGCATCCAGACATTGAAATAATGTATCGATCATATTGGCAGATACCTTCAATGTACCGTTACGGATTTCGGAAAATACATTTTCCATATCATGAGTCAGTGTCTGCATTCTCTTATAGCCCATGGTTCCTGCCATGCCCTTTAAGGAATGTGCCGCACGGAAAATTTCATTAATGGTATCCGTATCTTCCGGCTCCTGTTCCAGTTTCAAAATCTGTGTGTTCAGATTTTCAAGATGTTCCTTGGTTTCATCCAGGAAAATTTCCAAATATTGACTTACATCCATTTTAACATACCCCCACGTTCTTAATAATTTCCTGCGCAATACGTTCGAGTGGAATTCCCACTATAGCCAGTCCGCTTTTTACAATGCTCTTTGGCATACCATATACGGTGCAGCTATCTTCGTCCTGCGCATAAACAATCACCTTTTTCTTTTGCTTCAATGCTGCAATGCCTGCCGTACCATCGGCACCCATCCCTGTCAGCACAGCACATACAATCAGGTCATAGGAACTGTCCTCCAACGATTCATACATATAGTTGGCGCAAGGCCTTACACCCTCTCTGGGCGGTTCATCCGTATAATGAATCATATGCCCTCGTAAGCACCGGACTACGTTCATATGTCTGCCGCCTCTGGCCAGATAAACATATCCCTTCTGAAGAATATCACCTTCTTCAGCTTCCTTCACGGTTACTTTACTCAGATCATTCAATCTGGATGCCAATGCTTCCGTAAAGCCTGCGGGCATATGCTGTACAAGCAGCACCGGTGCATTCAGTTCCTTCGGCAGCAGCGGAATCAGCTTCTGCAGCGCCTTGGGACCTCCGGTAGAACTGGCAATAGCAACCACTTTGCCTGCGGAATCCGTTTTAATCATATTTATTTTTCCTTTCACATGTTATAGAACATATGTGTTTGCAGCATCTTGCCGATGCTAATGTTTCCATATATCGAGTATACCACATTTTGTCCTTCACATGGGTGCAAAGTAATCACTTATATTCCTTTTTCCCTTTTTCTGTGTTTTCTTTCTTCTTCAAAAATAAAACGGATAATCTCTTCCCTCTCTGCCGTATCAATATGGATGTATTGTGCACGATGCTCATAAAGACCTGGACGGTCCGGCAGCTCCCGTACCGTCAATATTTTTGAAACCAACGTGTACTCCTTGCTTCTTCCGTCTGTAGCCAGG
>USDI01000176.1 GCA_900553305.1 uncultured Lachnospiraceae bacterium | reverse complement strand
ATGGATTTCAGAAAACTTCTGTTTTCATAGTCAGAATAGATATAAAACCATAGATTTAGATTCGATCATTTGAAATATATGCTTTGTAGTGAATATAGCATACGGAATGTTATGCGTCAATGCAATTTTTGTAATCTTTTTATCAATTCCGGCTATATGTAACAGGAACCGTCTGTGTTACCATAAAACTATTCAAAGTTACAGTAATATCAGAAAATCCGCAATTTGGAGGTATTTTTATGGAAATGACATTACGCTGGTACGGCAGCAAATCCGATTCCGTTACATTACAGCAGATCCGCCAGATTCCGGGCGTCACCGGAGTCATTACCACCCTTTATGAAACCGCTCCCGGCGATCTTTGGAAGCGTGAAGAGATTCATGCTTTAAAGGAGGAAGTGAAGGCTTCCGGATTACATATTTCCGGTATCGAAAGCGTAAACATCCACGACTCCATCAAAATCGGTTCCCCCGACCGGGACCAGTATATTGACAACTATATTAAGACTCTGGAGCATCTTGGTGAAGAGGACATTCACCTGGTCTGCTATAATTTCATGCCGGTATTTGACTGGACAAGAACGGAACTTGCCCGTGTCCGTCCGGACGGTTCCACCGTGCTTGCCTATAGCCAGAAAACCATCGACAGCATCGATCCGATGAAAATGTTCGATTCCATTTCCGGTGATTCTAACGGCTTCGTCCTTCCCGGCTGGGAACCGGAACGTATGGCCCGGATCAAAGAACTGTTCGAGCTTTATAAGGATGTCGATGATGAGAAGCTTTTTGCGAACTTAAAATATTTCCTCGAAGCAATTATGCCGGTATGTGACAAATATGACATCAACATGGCCATCCACCCGGACGATCCTGCCTGGAGTGTGTTCGGACTTCCGCGCATCATCATCAACCTGCCGAATCTGCAGCGCATGATGAACATGGTAGACAATCCGCATAACGGCGTCACCTTCTGCTCCGGCTCCTACGGAACCAATCCCGATAATGATCTGCCCGGAATGATCCGTGCCCTCAAAGGAAGAATCCACTTTGCACATGTCCGCAACCTGCAGCACAACTTCCCGGGTGACTTTGAAGAATCCGCCCATCTTTCCGCAGATGGAAGCTTTGATATGTACGAGATTATGAAAGCCTTATATGATATTGATTTCACAGGACCGATCCGTCCCGATCATGGCAGAATGATCTGGGGTGAAGTTGCCATGCCCGGATACGGCCTGTATGACCGCGCACTCGGAGCCACCTACCTGAATGGTCTCTGGGAAGCCATTGTGAAAGGAGAAGCACGCCATGGAATTAAGTAAAAAGGGACTTGCAGACCGCACTGCCTTTGAACAGAAAGGCTATGCCCTGCCACAATTTGACCGTGAGGAAATGATTGCAAAAACGAAAAAAGCTCCGCACTGGATCCACTTCGGTGCCGGCAATATCTTCCGTGCCTTTCAGGCCAATGTGATGCAGGAGCTGTTAAATAAAGGAATCATGGATACCGGACTTCTGGTAGCAGAAGGCTTTGATTATGAAATCATTGAAAAGATGAACCGTCCGCACGATGACCTAAGTATTCTGGTTACGCTCAAAGCCGATGGCAGCATCGAAAAGACCGTAGTCGGAAGCATTGCAGAATCCCTGATTTTAGACAGTCACAGAGAGACGGAATTTGCACGCTTAAAGGAAGTGTTTGAAAGTCCTTCCCTGCAGATGACAAGCTTTACCATTACCGAAAAGGGCTACAGCCTTGTAAACGGAAAAGGCGAACTTCTGCCTGCCGTATCTGCCGATTTTGCAAATGGACCGGCCCGGTGTGAAAGCTATATTGGCAAGGTTGCTTCCCTCCTTTATCACCGCTATCTCCATGATAAGCTTCCGATTGCCATGGTCAGCATGGATAACTGCTCCCACAACGGCGATAAATTATATGCCGCTATCCACTCCTTTGCAGAGCAATGGACAAAGAATCACTTAGTCCACGATGGCTTCCTGCGTTATATCGAGAACCCTTCTCTGGTTTCCTTCCCCTGGACGATGATCGACAAGATCACTCCCCGCCCGGATCCGAAGGTGGAACAGCTCCTTTTAAAGGACGAGATCGATGGCTTATCCCCGGTGGTTACGCAGAAAAACACCTATGTTGCTCCGTTTGTAAATGCGGAGGAATGCCAGTACCTCATCATCGAAGATCTGTTCCCGAACGGAAAGCTTCCCCTCGATGAAGCCGGCATTATCTATACCAACAGGGAAACCGTGAATAAAGTGGAAAAGATGAAGGTATGTACCTGTCTGAATCCGCTTCATACCGCTCTCGCCATCTTCGGCTGCCTGCTTGGCTACACACTGATTTCGGAGGAAATGAAGAATCCGTTATTAAAGAAGCTCGTGGAAACGATCGGCTGGAAAGAGGGCATGCCCGTAGTCGTGAATCCGGGAATCCTCCGTCCCGAGGACTTCCTTACCGAGGTTCTGACCGTTCGAATCCCGAATCCTTTTATGCCGGATACTCCTCAGAGAATCGCAACCGATACTTCCCAAAAGCTTCCGATCCGTTTCGGGGAAACCATCAAGGCGTACCAGGCATCCGATACCTTAGACCTTGCAGATCTTAAGATGATTCCGCTTGTTTTTGCCGGATGGCTGCGTTACCTGATGGGCATCGATGATACCGGGGCTGCATTTGAAAGAAGCTCTGATCCGCTGCTCGATGACCTGACGCCCTACCTCACCCGGTTTACGTTAGGAGTCGTTCCATCCACCGAAGATACGGATAACATCCTGTCCCCGATTCTTCACAAAAAGGAAATCTGGGGCGTGGATCTGTACACCTGCGGACTTTCCGATCCCGTCATTTCCAGTTTCCGTGAAATGCTCGCAGGTCCTGGTGCTGTGGAAAACACTTTAAAAAATTATGTAAACTAAATGACATTTTATTTTCAGTATTGTCAAAAAATCCCCGGAACTTTCGTTCCGGGGATTTATACTACTCTATAGAATTTCTACCAGGAAAACTTATTTAGCTGCTGCTAATTCTGCTTTCAGTTTTTCAGTTAAAGCAGGAACGATCTTGTTCAGATCTCCTACGATTCCGTAATCAGCTACATCGAAGATCGGAGCGGTTTCATCCTTGTTGATTGCAATAATCATATCAGACTCTTCCATACCGGCTACGTGCTGAATTGCTCCGGAAATACCGATTGCGAAGTAAACGTTCGGGCGAACGGTCTTACCGGTCTGTCCAACCTGAAGATCCTTCGGCTTCCAGCCTGCATCTACAACGGCACGGGAGCAGCTTACGGTTGCACCAAGAACCTCTGCAAGGTCATCAAGAAGCTTAAAGTTTTCTGCGCTTCCAACACCACGTCCACCGGATACAAGGATCTTAGCGTCCATAATATCAGCAACATCAGATACAGCCTTAACAACCTTTAAGATTTCTACATACTTGTTATCCGGAGTAAATCCAGGATTGTAATTGATTACTTCTGCCTTCTTACCAGCTTCTCTGGGTGCCTTCTGCATAACACCGGGACGAACGGTAGCCATCTGAGGACGGAAATCCGGACATGCGATGGTAGCGATTGTGTTACCACCGAATGCAGGACGGGTCATCAGTAACTGGTTATGACGCTGTTCCTTACCAGGGATCGGGTTGATCGGGAAATCACCGATTTCAAGCTGTGTACAGTCTGCGGTCAGACCGGTATGAATTCTTGCAGATACTCTGGGGCCTAAGTCACGGCCGATTGCTGTTGCACCTACTAAGAAGATTTCAGGCTTGAATTCATTAATTACGGATGCTAATGCATGTGCATAAGGCTCTGTTCTGTATTCTTTTAATTCAGGATCGTCTACAACGATTACCTTGTCTGCGCCATATTCAGCGAGTTCGTCAGCTAAAGCTGCAACATCAGAACCAACTAATACAGCGGTAACTTCTGTTCCTAAATCTTTTGCAAGTTCTTTTCCCTTGCCAACTAATTCCAATGCGATTCCGCTAAGTGTATTGTCTACCTGCTGAGCAAAGACAAATACGCCCTTATAATCTTGAATATTCATGTTCTTCCTCCATTATATTTCAATATGCTTAAGATCTACTATCGAAAGATTAGATTACGTGTTTTGCTTTTAACTTCTCAACAATGTAATCAACAGATGCAGCGGGATCTAAGTTAACTTTTTCTCCTGCACCCTTTCTTACCTTATCGGATGCCTTAGCGATCTGTGTCGGTGAACCCTTAAGACCAAGGTTAGAATCTTCTACATCCTTAAGATCTGCTCTTCCCCATACGGTGATGTCAGCCTTGTATGCATCGAAGATTCCGCCCGGAGTCATATATCTGGGCTCGTTTAATTCAGCAAGAGCTGTAATTAAGCAAGGCATTTTAGCCTTTAATACGTGATATCTGTCATCGAACTGACGCTCAACGATTACGCTGTCGCCTTCTACTTCGATCTTCTGAGCGTAAGAAATTACAGGAATTCCAAGATGCTCGGAAATCTGAGGTCCAACCTGTGCAGTATCACCATCGATAGCCTGACGGCCAGTGATGATAAGATCATAATCAAGATTACGGATTGCTCCTGCAAGAGTCTGGGAAGTAGCCCATGTATCTGCTCCACCTAATACTCTGTCTGTTACAAGGATTCCCTTGTCAGCGCCCATAGCCATAGCTTCACGAAGAACTTCTTCTGCCTTGGGAAGTCCCATTGTTAAAACGGTAACTTCTGCGCCATACTGATCTTTCAATCTAAGAGCTGCTTCCAGACCAGCCTTATCATCAGGGTTCATGATGGTAAGCATTGCAGCTCTGTCAAGAGTACCATCGGGGTTGAATTTAACGCCACCTTTTGTATCAGGTACCTGTTTAACACAAACAACAATTTTCATTGTATTTCTCTCCTTATTATCGATTTATTTTATATGATTACTTAAGCAGGTTTGCAGAGATAACCATTCTCTGAACTTCGGAAGTTCCTTCGTAGATCTCAGTAATCTTAGCATCTCTCATCATACGCTCTACATCGTACTCTCTGATGTATCCGT
>USDI01000175.1 GCA_900553305.1 uncultured Lachnospiraceae bacterium | reverse complement strand
GGGAGAGGCTATTTTCTTTGGACGGCCGTTGTACATGTGGGTATAGAGCGGAAAAGTTGATTATAATACCCGTATAATAAAACAAATGTGGGTATGGGAAGAAATAATGCTAGAGAATACCCATTGAATTTTCTTGAGAAGGGTATAAGAGAGAAAAATGAAGTGAAATACCCAAAGAAACTGATAGGCATGGGTATAAGAAAGAAAAATGAAACCAAATACCCAGAGCAGTTGAGAGGCGTGGGTATAAAATAGAAAAAGAGTTTACGATACCCTCACAATAAAAATCATGAGGACAAGATGATGAAAAAATTTTCTATACCCACAAAAATATAATTGAATGAATTTTTACAAATAAAGAAGGAGAGTATGAGAAAACGGTCATGAGTATGGAACATAGGAAATATCAAAATAACAAGCAGAAGAATGATAAGAAGCAAGCGACAGATAGGAAACAAAAGACAGATAGGAAGCAAGAAACAGACAAGAAACAAAAGTCAGGTAAAAGTCAAGAGACAGATAAGAAATATAAGACAGGTAAGAGTCAGGAAACAGATAAGAGATATAAGGCAGATAAGAGTCAGGAAACAGATAAGAGATATAAGGCAGATAAGAAACAAAAAACAGATAACAGGCAGGAAATATATAAGAAAGAAACAGTGAATGGAAAAGATAACCGCATCCGTTTAGATAAGAATGAAGTGCAAGAGAAAAAAGGAATTCGAGACAAGAAAAAAATGCAAGTCAGAAATCAAATTCAACATCAGTCACCGATGCGACAACCAAGTGCATCTCTCATGTGTCCAGTTGAAAAGAAATGCGGAGCCTGCAATTATCTTTCTGTGGATTACGATAAACAGCTTAAGAAGAAACAGCAGGACTTAGAGCAGTTATTACACCCTTTTGGCAAGGTTGAGGGAATCATTGGAATGGAAAATCCCTATCATTACCGCCATAAGGTGCATGCGGTATTTGATCGTGACCGTAAGGGGAATATCCTGGCAGGTGCTTATCAGGAAAATACGCATCAGGTGGTTTCTACAGAAGGCTGCCTGATCGAAAACGAAAAAGCCAGTGTAATTATCCAGACCATTAAGAAGCTGCTGCCTTCTTTTCGGATTAAAACCTATGATGAAGATACCGGTTATGGATTGCTGCGTCATGTGCTGATTCGTGTAGGACATGCAACAGGACAGATCATGGTAATTCTGGTATTAGGATCGCCCATTCTGCCTTCCAAGAATAACTTTGTTAAAGTACTTCGTAAAGAGCATCCGGAGATTTCAACAGTCGTTGTAAATGTAAATGACCGGAAGACAAGCATGGTTCTTGGAGAAAAAGAACAGGTAATATATGGTCCAGGCTATATTCAGGATTGCCTGTGTGGGCTTACTTTTAAAATTTCACCCAAGTCATTTTATCAGGTGAATCCGGAACAGACGGAAAAGTTATACCGAAAAGCAATGGAATATGCAGGTCTGACTGGTAAAGAAAAGATATTGGATGCTTACTGTGGAACCGGCACAATCGGTATGGTAGCAGCCAGACAGGCACAGTCCGTCATTGGAGTGGAATTGAACAAAGATGCCGTAAAAGACGCAATTATCAATGCCAAGCAGAATGATATTCACAACATCCGCTTTTATAATCAGGATGCCGGAGAGTTTCATGGTAGAACTTGCAGACAAACAAGAAAAGGTTGATGTTGTGTTCATGGATCCGCCACGAAGCGGCAGTGATGAGAAGTTCCTGTCTTCACTTGTGAAGCTGCAGCCTGACCGTGTAGTCTATGTTTCCTGCAATCCCGAAACCCTTGCGAGAGATCTTAAATACCTGACAAAGAAAGGATACGAGATGAAAAGGGCAGTAGGAGTTGATTTATTTCCGATGACGGTGCATGTTGAGTGCGTGATAATGATGCAGTGTTGTGGAAAAGAAAAGAAAAAGTAGGGTTTGACCACAAGATGTTGTGGTTTGAGGGCAAAAATTAGGCTGAAAAATGGCTAATTTTTGCCCGATTTTTTTGCCCATTTTAAAGATGCATAGGGGTCTAAAAGTGGTTTTGAGAGTGATTTGGAGAAAAACACAGGAGGGAGTGGTAAGCAAAGTTAAAAATGAATATGGGTAGGAACGCAAGGCGGTACTTATTTTAGAAATGAAATAGGTGCTGCCTTATTTTTGTTTATGGAGGTAGGAATGTCAAAATTGTTTTGTTTAAGTCCCGGACTTCGGGTACTGGAAAGACAGATGCAAGAGCCACCGGGATACAGACCGAGAGGGTATGGTATCTGTATCATTGAAGAGATGGACTGGAAAAGCCGGGGTAATTATTCTGAAATCGTAGATTGTGTTATCAGTCCTGTTAAGTTAAAAGGAATCGAGAAAGGAGAAGCATGTTAAAGAGAGAAGAGATAGCACGGCTTAAAGAAAAGTATCCAAAAGGTACACCTATCCATCTGTACTGCATGGAAGGAGAGACTTCGGTGCCGCCGGGCAGCAAGGGCATTGTTGACCATGTGGATGACATCGGGCAGATTCATATGAAGTGGGAGAACGGAAGCTGCCTTGCATTAAATGTAGAGGAGGACCGGTTCGATATCATCACGAAACAGGATGAGATAGCAGAGATCAAACAGCAGGAGTTTATCGATAAGATAAATGAAATCTTGTGGATGAGGATGTGGGCATTGCAGCCTCCATCCGAATCGTAAGTCCCCAGAGCCTGAAAAAGAGCGACTTTGTGGATGGAGGAACTGCAACAGAAGAAATGCTGGATTTTCTGGCAGAGTGTCTGCGGTATGGCATCAGCATCTGTGTGGCAGGCGCCACCAGCTCCGGCAAGACCACACTGGCAGGGTGGCTCCTTACCACCATTCCAGACAACAAGCGAATTTTTACCATTGAAAACGGAAGCAGGGAGCTGGCTCTGGTAAGGGAAAAGGATGGAAAGGTAACCAACAGCGTGATACATACGCTGACCAGATTCAGCGAAAATGAAAAACAGAACATCGATCAGGATATGCTCCTCGACATGGCTCTGCGTTTTAACCCGGAGATTATCTGTGTGGGAGAGATGAGAAGCTCCGAAGCCTATACCGCACAGGAGTCTGCAAGAACCGGTCATACCGTGCTTACCACCATTCACAGCAACAGCTGTGAAGCCACCTACAGCCGAATGAGAACGCTGTGTAAAAGAAAATATGATATGGATGATGAGGTGTTAATGGATCTGGTAACCGAGGCATTCCCCATCGTAGTGTTTACAAAGCAGCTTGAGAATAAGAAAAGAAGGCTGATGGAGATCATGGAGTGCGAGATTACCAGGGATGGAAAAAGGCACTTTAATTCCCTGTTCCACTATGAGATTACAGAGAACCGGGTGGAAGGGGATAAGTTTATTATCAACGGTACCCATCAAAAGGTATCTGGCATTTCAGAGAGCCTGAAGAAAAGATTTCTGGAAAACGGAATGCCCAAAGAGGTATTAAACCGTATTACAGGGGGAGGTGGAAAGGCATGATATAATCTGCTGGCTTGATAGCGGTGAAGAGGTGGTGAGGATTCCGTATTCTGAGATTGAAAGGGTTGACTTTGATGATACGGATATAATTATTGAGCATGGCGATACAGTGCTCTCCATCACCTTGGGCGAGGATGCGGAGGATGAGAAATATCCGCGATATATGTATAATTTTATTATGGATATATTAGATTATGAATAGAAAATGACACTTTATTAAGCTTTCGATATAGTCAGTACAGGAAAGGTGTACCGATTATGTCTGGATAACAGTTGGGTATAGCGAGTCCGATTGCCACATCAAAGGGGGTAATCGGACTTCATGCTATAAAAAATATTACTTCCAAAGGGATTTCATTATGTTACTCAGAAGCAGTTAATAACGTCACTGCCCGCCCTTGCGAAAGCGATGAATTCATCAAGCTGTGCATGGCAGATAATGCTTTGACCGCCAGAAAAAGCTTCGTGTGTGAGCACATTGACCCAGTCGCCCTCTGGAAGATATACCGCACGTTCGGTTTCGCCCTGTCTGTATATCGGGGCAAACAGAAGGTCGGCTCCGTACATGTACTGGTCTTCAAGGGTGTAACATATTTCATTGTCAGGAAAATCGAAAAACATAGGACGCATGATAGGGGCACCTGTCTGTGAATTGATGTCCATATATTGGCAGGTATAGTCTTTTAGTTTTTCACGATAACCTAATATTTTTTTTATTATATGATAATTCTTCTCTCCGAAGGACCATATTTCATTGTCACCGCCGCTTGGTTCAATGATGCCGGGGTGTCTTTCGGTGTAGGTCGACTGCCTTTTTCTTGCACCATGAAGACGCATCACAGGGCAGAATAATCCGAACTGGAACCAGCGTACAATTAATTCCCTGAAATAATCACTTTCTGTATCTCCGTTTAAGAAGCCGCCTATATCCGAGTTCCACCACGGAATGCCGCACATGCTCATGGACAGGCCGCTGGTTATACTCATTTTAAGATTTTCAAAGGTGGACGGAATATCGCCATTCCACACGATTGCACCGAACTTCTGGCTGCCCGGATAGGCTGCTCTGGTGAGAGATATGATTTCGTCCTCGCCGGAAGCCTTAAGACCATCGTAGAAGGTCTTGGCATAGTAATAAGGGTATAGCTGTGCTACCTGTGCACCATTGCCGAGATAGTATTTTAAGTGCCCCGGCTGCTGTGGGTGAACCTCAGGCTCTGCTTCATCGAGCCAGAAGGTTTTTATTCCATGCTTATAGTAGTTATTTTTTACCTTGTCCCATACAAATTCTCTTGTCTCGGGATTCATCATATCAACGAAAGTCTGCTGACCATAGAAATCGAAGGTTCCATATTGACCGTTTTCGGTTCTGACGAGCATGTTTCTCTCGCTCATTTCAAGGTAGTTTTCGCTCTTTGGATTGATGGTAGGCCAGATGGAGACTACAGGATGAATATCCATCTCTTCAAGCTCTTTTACCATCGCGGCAGGGTCTGGCCAATATTTAGGGTCGAATTTCCATTCACCCTGTTCAGTCCAGTGGAAGAA
>USDI01000174.1 GCA_900553305.1 uncultured Lachnospiraceae bacterium | reverse complement strand
TACAGACAATTCACCGGCTCATAGAAAACCTTTAGAATCAACTCAAATAAATCTGTCTCATCCACATAGAACTCTTCAAATACATCCCCCTGCTTTGTTTCTCCCTTCAGGGTATAGAGATAATTCTCATCGAAGCTATAATCCTTTGCTATGGATACCAGATAGGTCATCTCATCCACCGTCAGATTGGTAACGGTCTGCGGAGCAATCGCCTGATATACGGAAATTGGAAATCCAATGTCCTCCTTTGTTTTCTGCTTTACCTTCTGTAAATAAGTCGTAATAAACTGCTTCTGTCTCTCCAGACGCTTATCTGCCGATCCGAACTGCTTTGTATCACGATTATGAATATAGGCAAAAGCAAGATCACCTTCCAGATGAACCTCCTCACCCTCCTTAATTACTGTGTCGCCGCCACTCTTAATATCCTCCAGTGCTACAACATCCACACCGCCCACCATATCCGTAAGTGGTCCGATTGCACTCATATTAATGGCTGCATAACCATGAACCGGCATCTCATAGAACAGATGCTGCACGGCATTTACCTGATACTCACAGCTCTCTTCCACGCCGTTCCCAAAGCCGTGCTGCACGGCAATCTGCGCTTTGATCGTATTTACAAAAGCACCGCTATCGTCATAAACAGAAATATCCGTCATCGTATTCCGGTTAATACCAATGACACTTAAGGAATCATCGTGTGGATTCAATACCACCAGAAACAATGCATCTGCCTGTCCACCATTCGTTCCTTCGGCTACTTCCTTCACATCCTTCGTCTTGTCAATTCCCATAATAAGAAATGTCAGAATATCCTCGTTATATGCATAAATCTGACCATTGTACTTCACCCAGCCCTCTTTCCAGCTGGTAGCTTCTTCCTCAGTCGGCTGCAGTTCTACCACTACCGGCGCATTTTCAAGCTTTGGTGCCGCAATCACATTACTGTGCAGGTTAGCCTTACCGACTGCTCCCACAATCAGGAACGCAGCAAATGCAGCTGCCAGTAATCCCGTAATCACAGCAAGTACCGATAACGCAACAACCTTCCTCCTGCGCTTCTGATCCCTCTTCACCTTTTCCGGATCCAGAATCTGCGACTTCTCCAAATTTGCCACACGGTCTCTTCTGTTTTTCTTATTTGTCAGCAAATTATTCACGACTTTTTACCCTTTATCCCAGATGAACTCTTATGATCTTACTCTTCATCCAAGAACCATTCTGTTATTCATTAATTGCTATCCACTAACTATCATTCTTAAACTGGCATTTTTTCTTCCATTAAGTCCATTCTTCCACGCTCAGCTCAACCGGCGAAATATCACAAGCAGACATTTCGCAAGGCTTCCGTCAGGAGGCTTGTGCCAGTTACCGGCACCAAGCGCACTGTCTGAGTCCGGAGGACGAGTTTGCGCGACTGCCGGTTAATCGACGCACGAGCCGAGTAGGAAACGCCGCGTGTCTGCGTTGATATTCTTCGGTTGAGCGTCCGTCATCCACTCGTTGTCCATCATTCACTGTCTACCCAATAAATCACTTTACATGCACCGTCACACTTACCGGATCCGACACATTTCCATCGGAATCCGTCGTTGTCAGTGTCACCGCATGATCACCCTTTGCATTGACATCATACTTAGATGCCTTCAGATTCCTGAACAACGTTTCATATCCATCTTTATCATCCTGAAAACTTCCAATGGCATCAATCCATGCCGGAAGCTGTCCTGCTGTTGTATTTACGGTTGTATTCTTTAAAATAATTTTAGGATTGCCGGCCTTCGCCGCTGCTTCCTCCTCAGCTTTACGTCTGGCCTCCTCCTGTTGTCTTTGTTCTTCCTCTTCCCGTGCCTGCCGGTCTGCTTCCTCCTGCTCCTTCCGGCGCTGATCCTCCGCATCCGGTGTTGGTGATACCGACGGAGAAGGACTCATCGACGGAGAACTCTCTTCCTGTGCATCTTCTCCCTGTTCCTCCTGCATATCCCCCGCGGTTTCCTGCTCTTCCTCATTTCCGGGAATTGCAGCCGTCATTCCTTCTGTCTCATTCGGAAGTGCCTCATCCATATCACCATCAAAACCCGCCATTCCGATATCCTTCATGGCATTTCCGGTTGATTCATTTACTGCTTCAAACACTCTGGATGCTTTTGCCGCATTTCCATCAAGATCAGTTACCGCATAATAAACAACGGCGCGGTTTTCATTCTTATTCTGCACAATCTTCTCTACAACAATGCGGTCTGATACATCACCGTCCTTCGCGTCCATAGCCGTAACACCCTGGAGTAGTTTTTCATTGTCGATTCCGCTATAATAGATCAAATCATTCTGTGAAAAGGAGATCACCGGTGCTTTCCGGTCTCTGCCAAGTAGCAGCACCACACATGCCACAATCAATATGATATTTAAAACGGTAAAAACGACTGCCCATTTTCCACTGTCTTTCATACTCTTATTCCTCTGTCACATTTATTCCGGCTGTAATTTTCCCGACAGCATATACTGTTCGTGCATCTTTTCAAATCGATTCAGACTACAAATTTATCTCTTCTAAGTCAGAACCTCTATCCAGTATCTCATCCAGATTCAGATCCAGTTCTGCACTTTCTTCTACTGCCGAATCCATCGGACGCTTCTCGGTTAATTTTCTGGAAACACGCGTTCCTGCTTCTGCTCCGGCTTCTTCCGCTCCCTGCCTGCTCAGATCTATTGCCTTCGTATGTCCGCCTTCGTTCCCATACTGACCGTAATACTTTCCATAGTATTTCCCGTAATGGCCATAACTCTTTGTGCTCATATCTACCTTATTCAGAACCACACCCAGGATACGGCTTCCGGACTTATCCAGCTGTGCCTTTACATTCTGGACAAATTTGTAACTGACGGCATTATTCTCGACAACAAGGATCGTCCCGTCACATTTCTTGGCAGCAACCGCGGCATCAATGACGCTTCCAAGCGGAGGCGTATCCACGATAACATAGTCAAACAACTGTTTCGTTTTATTCACAAGAGTCTCGAAGTTTTCCCCTCCCAGAAGTTCACTGGGGTTAGGCGGAACGGGGCCTGCAAAGATCATATATAACTTGGGGAAGTTTGTTTTACAGATCACATCACTCAGTTTCTCCCGTCCCACCAAAATATGAGTCAAACCCAGGCGCACGGCACCTGTTTTGTACCTCCCTACTAATACGGACTTACGCATATCGGCATCGATGAGCAGCGTCCGTTTTCCCGCCTCTGCAAAAGCCTTGGCAAGCTCCATGGCAACCGAGCTTTTTCCTTCATTCGGAGTACAGCTGGTTACGGCGATTACCTTCAAATCGGCGCCACTGAATTCAATGTTGGTGCGCAATGTTTTGAATGCTTCTTTAATTCGGTAATCCTCAGATTTATCAAATCGTAAAGATACATGCTGCATGGTTAATTCATCCATGGTCATTCTCCTTATCTGCTCTGCTTATACTTCTTCTTTTTCTTCTTCGAACCGGCTTCCTCTTCCTTCATGGGAATCAACGCCAGTGTGCTCAATCCCAGATATTTCTCGATATCGTCGGAAGATTTAATCGTATCATCCATAAGATACCGGATCAGGACAATTGCACTCACCACAAGGCAGCCAAGCAGTCCACCGATCAGCGTCCATTTGGAACAACTTGGAGAAGCCTTTTCTGTCGGCATATTGGCGGTCTCTGCAACATTGACCGCATCGATATCCATAACATTCTGAATATGGGTACTTGCATTTTCCCGGACAGAGTTTGCTATATTCATTGCCTGTACCGGATCCCGGTCTTCTACCGTAATTGATACAATTCGCGTATCACTCGGTGTTGCCACATCAATCTTCTTAAGCAGATCCTTATATTCAATATTAAGGCTAAGCTCCTGGATTACAGCCTCCAATACATAACGGCTGTTAATCAGTTCCGCATAGTCCTTTGTAAGCTGGGTGCCCAGCTGCACATCACTGTAAGTCACCGAAGCGCTGTCACTTTTATTCAAAATATAAATTTTCGTGGTAGACTTATATGTCGGGGCAATCACAAACCTGCTTAACGCAAAACAACTAAGCGCGCAAAAAAGACCGATACTTAAAATCAGCCACACATGTCCCCATAGAACATAAAACAGTTCTACAAGATCAATTTCAATTTCATCGCGTTCATTCTGGTTTTCCATGAAGTTCTCCTTCGTGTTTCCAATTTATTTCTCTACAGAATTTCATCCCTGATGATATGTTCCGGATTGTTCTGGAAAATATCTTCGGCATATCCCTGCCCGTACTTACGTGCTATATAATCCGCACATTTCTTTAATTCCGGTGCACGCTTCTTCGTATCGTGGGCATCTGTTGCAACGAAATGTACCAGTTCCTGTTTTAAGAGCTTCCGGGTAAAATTCTTTATCTTAAATCCCACATCTCCCATCACGCTGCCCGCATTGACCTGAATGTACGCACCCATTCCGGATAAATCCCCAATACGATCAACATGATCTGACAGACATTGATACCGTTCCACATGCGCAATAATCGGAAAATAACCTTCTGACAAAAGATCATAGACACCATTCCTCAGATAATCGTAATCGACCATCGGTCCAAACTCTACCAGCACATACCGTGAATCTGCCATTGTCCGCGCCACACCACCGTGCAGCTCCTGTGCCAGTTCCATCCGGTAATAGAGTTCGTTTCCCCCGATCAGTTCAATGGAAAGCCCGATCCGGTTCATCTGCTCCTGTAATTGTTTCATATAGGCATTCATACTGGGGGTGTGAACGTTGTGTCGTCCAGGCTTATTATGAGGTGTAACTATGATAGTACAAATAGCATTTTCCTTCGCTATTCGTAGCATCTCAAGGCTCTCCTCCATGGACTTGGCACCATCATCAACCGCTGGCAAAATATGGGAATGAATATCAATAAGATCCATATTTTTTCATCCTTTTTCTTTTACACATATGCTATTCTTAATATCTTTCTATAACATAATATGCTATTGGTACTATATTTTCAAGCAATATTTTGCATAAAAATAGATATGCTTCTAGTTGAATCTTATAAA
>USDI01000173.1 GCA_900553305.1 uncultured Lachnospiraceae bacterium | reverse complement strand
AACGAAGCAGGGAAGACTCTCAACATCAGGACAACACTTCCAGCTGCAGCAGCCGGTGAGGATATTGTATTAAAAAGTGAAGGAAAGCAGAAATATTCCTATACGTTTGTGACGGATGCAGCAGCCGGTATTCTGTATACGATTCTTCAGGGAGAAAAGGGACAGGCTTACAATGTGGCAGATGAAGAATCCGATATCACATTGAAGGATCTGGCTCAGACGCTTGCACGGATTGCCAATACGAAGGTGATTTTTGAACTTCCGGATGAGAAGGAACGGAGAGGTTATTCTACTGCTACGAAGGCCATGCTGAATGCCGATAAACTTAAGAAGCTGGGCTGGAATGCGCAGGTGCATATGCCTGAGGGATTAAGATGCACGGTGGAGGAAATAAGATAAGCTCTGGGGATTATCCCAGAGCTTTTAATCTGTCAACGGCCGGCTTAAAGTTTCCGCATTTTTTATAAAGAATTTTGGCAGTGGCAATATCACCAAGGACTTCATTGATGCAGGCCATATTATAGGTAGGAATAAAGCTGTTTGCTCCTTCTGTTTTGGCTGTTTCGAAGCTGGTGGCCTTTAAAAATTCAGCCATGGCTTGGACAATCATGCCTTTTCGAAGATAAATAAGTCCCATCAGGCAGACAAAGTCTGCAGTAGTTGCGAACTCATCATAGATATTCTGAAATTGCAATGCTTCATCGTAGCGTTCCAGATGGAGCAGTGCATATCCATATCCAATTACCATCATCTGTACATATTCGGCATTGGGATCAACGTCAAATTCAAGTCCTTTTCCATAATAGTAACAGGCTTTTTCATCATCACGGAGCATATTGTAGGACTGACCAATCTGAAAATAGAGATAGGGATCATCCGGTGTTTCCTTGAGCATCTTAAGAAGCAGCTCATTGTTTCGCTCCGCCTTCTTGCGCAGATCTTCAATGGTGCCGTTATATCCGCAATGATCCACAGTGAGAGGAAGGGCGATTCGCTGATAGTCGCTGCCATCGAAAGCCCGGACCTGCTCATGGATGATTGCTTCATAATGGAAGAGCTTTCTGTTAAAAAATCGTTCTACATCATCGGTATAAACACTGTCTGTATCATTCATTTCATAATGATTTTTACGGGAAAGCATGCCTACGCATTGTGGATAATGCGTGATCATGGCGTCAAAGCCACGTACATCAAGGTCTATAATATATTCATCACAATCCAATACCAGGATCCAGTCATGGGATGCACACTGAAGGGAGTAATTCCTTGCAGCACTGAAATCGCCGATCCAGTCAAAATGATAGATTTTATCGGTATATTTCTGCGCAATAGAGATGGTACTATCAGTGGAGCCGGTATCTACTAAAACAAGTTCGTATGGATAATTTTTAAAATGTTTGCAGATGGCAGATAGGAAGTTATCCATATTTTTCTGCTCATTTTTCATGATTACACATATAGAGATGGGATACATAATATTTCCTTTCATCTGGTAGTGGGTATGGGGTATCGTTTTGCCGTGTCGAACAAATGAAGGTTTCAATTGCTCATAAAGCCGGATGCTATCCGGGTTTATCAATCGGCTCAGACATCAGGGTTGTGCAGGAGCATGATCATTTCCTGAATACGGTGTTTATAAGTGTGGTATTTTTTTGTTTTTTCGAAGCCGTTATGAGCAATGGCTTTCCGTTCCTCTTCGTGGGAGAGATAGTAATCAATTTTATGCAGAAGATCTTCTTTGCTCTCAAAGAATACGAAATCTTCATCGGGAGTGTAGCAGTCTGCAAAATCAGCCTGATAATTCGTAAGAAGGAAACCACCGGCACCGAGGATATCAAAGGCCCGGAGAGGAATACCGCTTTTAATACTGCGCAAAGTAATGTTCAGATTGATTTTCGCATTTTTAAACACATAGGGAGCCATGTCGTAATAATCCACAGGTCCATGATTAATACACCCGGGAAAAGTAAAGGTTTGATCCGGGGTGTATAGATCCAGGGAATGCTGTTCCCCAATGGCGGCTAAAAGGTCGGTGCGCTCGATAGCCGTAATCTGGCGGTTGATCACATACTGCGCATAAAGGTATTCCACACTCTCAACGCTGGTAGGATCTGGCTGCATGGGGAGGGATTTCTGCAGATCCTCAATGATGGGAGGAGGCAGAAGCTCCTGAATGAAGTTGTAACCATAGACCTGCCGCTGGGCGGCCATGATGCCTTCCAGATAGCCTTTGGTGTAGGGCGTGATGTCACGAAGCCGCTGGTAAAACTGGTGCTTTTCTGTATAAAGGGCACCCACAAAAGCGATCTGGGCCTGATTCTTCCATTTACTGTTGTAGAAATCCTTCAGCTGCGGGGCAGTATCCATTGCCTGCAGACGATCAGTGTTCGCTGCAAGTGGCAGATAATATATGGTCTGGATTCCGGCCTTGTGAAATTCCAGATAAAGTTCTTTGTCAAATACGAAAACATAGTTGCAGGGATTGATGATGGTATAGGAATACAGCAGAACATAGGGACTGTCATAAACCCATGATACATAGCGCATTCCGGCCTTTTTACATGCCAGAGACACGATGGGAAAATAATTAAATGAAAATACAAAGTCGGGACAGTAGCTGGATATTTCGTGAATCAGCTTTGCCTCTTCGGTATCATCGTGATGAAGTTCTTCTTTGGAAAAGGGAATGGTTTTCACATCATGTCCCAGCTCCTTAAAAGCAGAGATGATGTCTTCGTTTCCAAAACTTTTCCATTCTAATATTAAAATTTTCATAGGTCGATTACCTTATATATTATGCGTATACATGATATCCATCATGTATCTGTGATAAGCAGAAATTTCCGATAAAAGCTGTAATCAGGTAACTGTTTAATACAGGTCGGGACATTTGCTGCCAAGACCTGAGAATATGATTCAGTAATGCAAAATCCCATCGGCAAAGTCAATTTGGGATGGATATCCCGATATCCCGTATAAGAAGAGTATAGCATCTGTGCACAGAACAGACAAGCAAAGAAGCTTTTTAGTCAGCTTTAGTTTTGAGTTTGATTTTTTGTGAATTGTGACGGAATATAAAGGAAATATCTTGAAAAAATCATGAAAAAACAAGAAAATCTATTGAAATTTACTAAAAGCTCTGTTATGATTGTTTTACAAATCAATGGAAAACAGAATAGAAATTGCTATCAGGTCAGTAATCTATATTTCTAATTCAATGACAGGCACTTATTTCGTGCAGATACCACGTTTTTACAATTTATGAGTTTATGCTTTTATACTTGGATAGTCACGTTGTCTTTTATTTTGCGTGAATGAGTAGGAAGAATTTGAATCCTTTCATACTGAATTACGAGAGCTGCTTCGGGCGATGAATTACCGGAAGGATAAGAGGAAATTTCTTAGTCTGGAGAAGGATGAACGATATGCACATTTATTCAAAGAAACCTAGGAGGTAATTGCAATCATGACGGGTCGTAACTTTTTTGAAGAAAACAGAGAAAAATACAAAAGTCAGAACGGAGATCGGGAGGAGTACAATATGTGTCAGGCATTGCGGGAAATAAGAGAGGATTTTTTTAATGAGGGTAAAGCAGAAGGAAGAGCAGAGGGAAGAGCAGAAGGAATAAAAGAAGGAAGAGAAGAGGGACACCAAGCAGGAATAAAGGAAGGTCGTGAAGAAGAGCGGGAAGCAGGAATCAGACGGTTAATTGAAGACAACCTTGAAGAAAAGAAAACCAAAGAGATCATTATTCAGAAACTGATTCGCTGGTTTTCTATGGATGAGCAGACAGCACAGCTGTATTTGGATAAGTATGCAGACTCAGAGAACAAAAAGGAGGAGATTTATGGGGAAATATGATACATGTATGCAGGAGTATCTGCAGAATAAGCAGTACTTTGCAGATTTATTTAATGGCTGCTTCTTTCATGGGAAGCCGGTGATCTGTGCCAATGAACTGACAGAAGCCTCGGAAGGATATGTGGTGGATCAGGATAACACCATTACATCTGAAAAGACCCTGGCTGCCGTGAAGGTGAAGAAGGGCGGGGATGAGGATTGTTTTCAATGCTCCGGGGATAGGACTCTCGATCAGGCAACCGTTTCTGATGCCGCAGGAACAGAAATTCAGATTGAGAAGCGCAGACCCCGGCCGGGAAGAAGACGAGACACGAAAGCAAAGTTAATGAGAGATGTTAAGATGCAGTTACGTTCCGGAACTGTCTTGCAGGTGCTTGCTGTTGAGAACCAGAGTTATATTAATTATGGAATGCCGGTACGGATCATGGGATATGATACGGCAGAATATAATCGTCAGATGAAAGAACGCAGACAACAGGTGAGTGCTTTGTGGAAGCAGGTGGAAAGCTCCGGACAGTATGATACGCTTGCTATTCCGGTTACGTATGCAGAGTATATGTCGGGAATTCTGAAAACAGACCGGCTGCATCCGGTGTATACGATCTGCCTCTATAGTGGAACAGAAACCTGGGACGGCCCCAGAACGCTGTCGGATATGATGGAATTTCGTGCAGAGAAGGATCCGTTAAGGGTATACTTTGCAGATTACCCGGCGAATTTATTCTGTGTAAATGAGCAGGAAGAATTTGAATCCTTTCATACTGAATTACGGGAGCTACTTCGGGCAATGAATTACCGGAAGGATAAGAGGAAATTTCTTAGTCTGGAGAAAGATGAACGATATGCACATTTATCCAAAGAAACCTGGGAGGCAATTGCAACCATGACGGGTCGCAGCTTTTTTGAAGAAAATATGGAAACATACAAAAGTCAGAATGAGAATCAACGGGAGGAATATGATATGTGTCAGGCATTGCGGGAAATAAGAGAGGACTTTTTTAATGAGGGTAAAGCAGAAGGGAGAGCAGAGGGTAAAGCAGAAGGGAGAGCAGAGGGTAAAGCAGAAGGAAGAGCAGAAGGAAGAGCAGAGGGAAGAGCAGAAGGAAGAGAAGAAGGAATAAAAGAAGGAAGAGAAGAGGGACACGAAGCAGGAATAAAGGAAGGTCGTGAAGAAGAACGGGAAGCAGGAATCAGACGGTTAATTGAAGACAACCTTGAAGAAAAGAAAACCA
>USDI01000172.1 GCA_900553305.1 uncultured Lachnospiraceae bacterium | reverse complement strand
CCGTCAAACTGAATAATTCCATTAATCCACCCGATATCATTTACATACGTGCTGATCCATGCATGATAAGTCTCTCCCGCATACCCGACCTCCAGCTTGGTGGGAATCTGCTGGGAACGGAGCATACTTGCCATAACGGCAGCATAATCGAGACAAATTCCGGTTTTTATCTCAAGAATTTCATCTACATCCGGAATATATCCGCTCTGTACATTTTCTGCCTTATCATAGTCATAAGTAAAATTCTCAACAATATAATTATAAATGTAATTAATCGCTTCCAGGTCATCATGTGCCGGCGCCACAAGCTTTCTGGCCTCCTCCACAACCCTCGAGGAACTGTTAAAGTTTACATACTGATTCGGATAAAGGAACGCCCCCATTGCATTGGTAATTTCTACTTCCATATCCTGTGCAAATACCGTTGCATACTGGCTGTCCACGACATTCTCGTATACTCCGATGCTATAAGTACCATCTCCTACCGATAACGGGAAAGCCTCATAATCATTCCCGTACAGATCATAAGTATATGTCATATAATCGGGACCGGTAAGCTGCATTTTAACCTTTTCATTTGTCCCCTGATATGCAATCATCACATACCCTTCGCTTGTATTCGAAGCATCCACCAATACCAGCTCATTCCCATAAACTACCGTTCCCGGAGCCTCCGGCACCAGACAGACCGGTGTGTTATTACGTATCGTTGTGCTTGCGGATACATAGGACTCATGCTTTTTTCCACATCCCGTAAAGGTACTTAGAAAAAGTGCCGCCAACATTACATATGTAATTTTCTTCTGTATTCTGCCTTTCATTAATCTTTATAAAGCTCCCTGTCTGTTCCGTTTCTTCTATTCTTTATCTTATTCCGTTATTTATTGTTAAACCAACTATCTTGATTATAATAAAAAACAATTCTATCGGCAACATAAAAGACCGCTTCTTTCGAAGCGGTCTTTTATGTTGTGAATCCACTATGGGTTTAGTATCCAAACTCCTGTGCCCAGAACCACTGTCCGTTGCTTACATGAATTGCAATTGCTCCGGAAGTAAATTCTGCATCCATAATGTTTGCCTTATGTGTCGGTGATGCCATCCAGGCCTGTACTGCTGACTCAGCAGAATCATAACCTTTTGCAAGATTCTCACCATACATCAGATTGCTGTTCACAGTCCACCAGTCCGAACCATCAGGTCTGGTATGTGAGAACGATTGTGAAGCTTCTACGGCACGTACTGCACTTGCCTGCTCAAGACCGGAATTCCAGGTCAATGCACCAAGTCCTGCTGCAGCTCTCTGCTGGTTAGCAAGCTCAAAGGCTGCCTTGGAAGCTGCCTGAGAAGCGGATGTTCCGGAAAGCTCTGCTGCCAGGCTGACCATTTCGGGTTCAATATATACGATACCATCACTGGGAACCGTACTATCTCTCCGTGCTGCCTGATCCAGAACAAAACCACTCTTGCCGCATCCATTCAATGCTAATGCCGCTAAAAGCATGATGCTGAGTAATATGCTTAATTTCTTGCGCATATCCCACACTCCCTTTCCATACTGCTGGAGTTACTAATCCAGACTAAAGTACTATTATTTCTATCTTAATGATACTACATTTTATTCAAATTACAAGTACCAATTTGCTAATATATGTAAATTTTTCATTATCGTTATTTCGTTTGCAATAATCTCTGGTAAATTTCCCGTTTTGTAACACCGCGATCCTTTGCCACCATCTTCATAGCATCTTTATTCTCGTATCCCTGCTCTTCATAAAAAGCCATATGTTCCTGTAAAGACATTTCTTCCCAGGTCTTTTGCTCCTCATGCATCAGCTTCTTACGATCGATTCCTTCCAAAACAAGTACATACTCTCCACGTGGATCATGAGTTTCATAATAATGCGTAATTTCGAACAATCTACCCTCCGTAACGGATTCAAACTTTTTAGTAAGTTCCTTACAGAGTACTATTTTTCGATCCCCAAGGGCATCCCGAAGTTCCAAAAGTGTCTTATACAAGTGATGGGGTGCCTCATACAGAATAATGGTCCTGGTTTCTCTTTGAAGATCCTCCAGAATCACCTTGCGATCCTTCCGTTCCCTTGGAAGAAAGCCTTCAAAGCAGAACCTCCTGGCAGAAAGTCCCGACAAAGTCAGTGCCGTAATCAGTGCACAGCACCCGGGCAGCGAAGTCACAGGAATCTCTTCTTCATGACACCGCTTTACCAATACCTCTCCCGGATCCGAGATGGCCGGAGTTCCCGCATCGGTAACCAGTGCAATATTCTTCCCCTGCTGCAAAAGCGCGATCAGTTCCTCTGCCTTTTCAAATTTATTAAATTCATGATAGCTTGTCATCTGCTTCTTAATCTTAAAGTGATTCAGAAGCTTAATGGTATTTCTGGTGTCCTCTACGGCAATCAGATCTACCTCTGCAAGCGTATCCAGAACTCTCTGGGTCATATCCCCGAGATTTCCAATGGGTGTAGCACATAAATATAATGTTCCAGACATGTTTCCCTCTTTTCATTCCCTCAATATCCGTAAATATTGTATATTTCATCCGTATAGACTCCGGGGCTCTGATAAACAATCAGCGGTTTTTCAACGGTCAGACGCGGTCTTCCTCCCCTTAATCCTTCAATCAGAACCATATTTGGTTCCTTATCAATGTATGGATAAACGAGCTTTATGCGTTTCGGTTCCAGATGGTACTCGCGCATCAGTACCATAATATCAACCAGCCGGAACGGCCTGTGAACCATATAAAAGCTGCCACCGGGACGAAGCAGCTTTGCTGCCTGACTGATGACATCCTCCAAAGTACACAAAAGCTCGTGACGGGCAATTGCCCTGGGTGACTTTTCATTCGTAATTCCATGATGCTCTGTCATATACGGAGGATTACTGGTCACTACATCAAAGGTTGCTGCACCAAAAAGCGAAGAGGCCTCTTTAATATCCCCTGTCACAATACGGATCTTACTTTCCAGGTGGTTCAATTCCACACTCCGCTGTGCCATATCGGCGCTTTCCGGCTGAATTTCCAGCCCGATCAAATCGGATGCCCCAGTCTTTGCTTCCATCAAAATGGGAATAATTCCGGTACCTGTTCCCAGATCAATGATGTGATCCCCTTCTTTTGCTCTCGCAAACCCGGAAAGCAGAACCGCATCCATTCCGAAGCAGAACCGCTCCGGATCCTGAATAATCTTGTAGTTATTCCGCTGCAGATCATCAATTCGTTCATTCGGCTTCAGCACTTCTTAATTGTCCTCCAGCTTGGATTTCGGTTCTTCTCTTTCCAGTTTCTCCAAAGCCTTCAGTTCCTCGTCCGCAACATCCACTTTATTGTGCTTATGCTTTCTGCGGAAACGAAGCTGCTCTACCTTATATTCCCTGATTTCTTTTTCATTATCTACATCAATCAGAACCTTCACAAGCTGACGGAGTACATTTACACTGTGTACCTCACCCTTGAAACCGTCATCCGTGGTTACATGATCTCCCACATTCGGAAGTCTGCGGTTCAGTTCTTCATAGGTTTCTTCTTCATGTTTGAGACAACACATCAGTCTTCCGCACACACCGGAAATCTTCGTCGGATTCAATGAAAGATTCTGTTCCTTCGCCATCTTAATGGATACCGGGATAAACTCTGACAAATGACTGTGACAACACAGCTCTCTTCCACAAATTCCGATTCCTCCGAGGATCTTGGTCTCATCACGGACACCGATCTGACGAAGCTCAATTCTTGTTTTAAACACCGATGCCAGATCCTTCACCAGTTCACGGAAGTCAATCCTTCCGTCTGCAGTAAAGTAAAAAAGTACCTTATTATTATCAAATGTATATTCTGCATCAATAAGCTTCATCTCAAGACCATGCTTTTTGATCTTCTCAAGACAAATCTTAAATGCTTCTTTTTCTTTCTTCTTGTTGTTGGCCTCCTGCTCATCGTCACGCTCGGTAGCGATACGAAGAACTGGCTTCAGCGGCTGGATTACCTTATCCGGCGGAACCTCTCTCGGACTTCCGACTACCGTGCCGTATTCAATGCCCCGTGCCGTTTCCACAATAACATGATCGTTACGGGAGATCTTTAATTTCCCCGGATCAAAAAAATATATCTTTCCTGCTGTACGAAAACGTACGCCTATTACCTTAACCATATCATCTATAACCTCACTAATTCTCTTTAATCGTCAGCAGCAAAAGTTCCATCGTCAGATCAAAGTTTACATTCGCACTGAGGCGTTGTTTTGCCTTTTCAAGTGCCTCGATGATGGACTCAATTCCTTCATACGTACTTCTGTCTGCTACCTTTCTAATATACTGTATTTCCTCTCTGAAAATCAACCCATTTACATCATGAGTTGCCTTAAATAGTAAAACATCCCGATACCAGATAGATAAAATATCCAGATAATCATTCACATCAAACTGATACTCTGTAATCTTTTTGATCGCAGCAGCCATTTCATGAACTTCCATATCCCTGATATTCCGAAGCAGGGCAAGAGCTTCCTCCCTTACCTTATCAAACTCCTCACTCTTGGCAAGGAGTCTTGCTTTTCCAACATTTCCGCGGGCAAAAGCCACACACACATCTGCCTTGTAATCCGGGATTTCCATTTCCTTCATTAAAAAGCTCTTGATCTGCTCGTCCTTTACCGGCTTCATATTTAATACCACGCAACGGCTCAGAATCGTAGGAAGAAGCGTTTCAAGATTTGTAGTCAGAATAATAATTACGGCATATTCGGGCGGCTCCTCCAGTGTCTTTAACAGGGCATTCTGTGCCTGCACCGTCATCTTCTCGCCCTCATTCATAATATAAATTTTCTTCGGACTGCTGTACGGCTTAATCGCAACATCCCCATTAATCTGGGTACGAATATCATCCACACCAATTACATTGGGTTTCTCATGGGATACGAAAATAATATCCGGATGATTCCCACTTAATGCCTGTTTACAGGAGTGACATACCTGACAGGGTTCTCCCTCTTTTCTGTCGGTACATTCCAGCGCCATTGCAAAAACTTTCGCAATAAATTCCTTACCGGAATTTCTCTCACCATTAATAATAT
>USDI01000171.1 GCA_900553305.1 uncultured Lachnospiraceae bacterium | reverse complement strand
CTTGACATAGTTTTGTTTACTACATAAAATGGATAAGAAAATAATTATAGGTAGGGTGAATATATGTTTCAGATTATTGTAGATTCCGCAGCAAATATTCCTGCGGAACTTGTAAAGAAGTATGATATTAAGGTTATTTCCTTCGTAAACTATGTAAATGGAGAAAAACTGGTATGCTTTGATCCAAAGCTGACTTATGAAGAGGAACGTGCGAAGGGTAAGCTTTATTATGATGCCATGCGTAACGGCGCCGATGTCAAGACCAGCCTTATCAGTACCGGAGACTTCGAAGCCGCTTTCCGTAAGGTAATGGAAGCCGGTGAGGATGTATTGTATTTTTCCTTAAGTAAGAACATCAGCGGTAACTATAACTCTGCACGGATCGCCATGGAGGAACTGATGGAGAATCCTCCGATGGAACGCCAAATCCGTATTATCGATGCCCTGAATGCTTCTCTCGCACAGGGAATCCTCGCCATCTATGCAAGTGAAATGCGTGACAAAGGAATGGAAATTGACGAAGTATATGACATTCTCAAAACCTATCCGGCTAAAATGAACGGTGTTTTCACCGTAGGTGATTTAAAATATCTCGCCAAAACGGGCCGTCTTTCCGGCTCTGCTGCTTTTGTTGGAAACATTCTGAATATTAAGCCGATTCTTCGCGGAAATAAAGACGGCTACATTGTACAGTTTAAGAAATGCCGCGGCCGTAAGGCGGCATTAAATGCACTGGTTTCTTTAGTCTGTGATAACATCGTAGATCCTGAAAATCAGATCATCGGCATTGCCCATGCCGATGCGTATGAAGATTCTCTCTATGTGATGGAAAAAATAAAGAAGTGCGTGAAGCTGCGCGGCTTCATCAACACTTCTTATGATTACTGTACCGGAAGTCATGTCGGCCCCGATACGATTGCATTATTCTTTATGGCAAAGGATCGTGAACTTGGCGCTTAAACACCGAAGCGCCCGGATGCTGCTCGGCAAGACATCCCTGCAGCAGAATTTTCACGGTAGCCTGATACGACACGGACCATTTCCTGATGAGATGGTCCTTTTTTTCCGGCATACCCTCCTTAATCCATCGAATCATCATTCCAATCAGGGAATTGCTGTAAAAATCAATGATAAACCGAATCTCATCTTCCGGGACATTCATTCCTTCCGCTTCCTTCCGGACATGCTTCGTCACAAATGCCTCCGTAACCGTATAAAAATAATTGGATATCAGCTCCCGGTTCTTCGAATCGTACAGATGTCCAATCGCTTTCCGATAATCCAGAACCAGATGATACTTCTGTAGAAGCTCCTCATAAAAGGACGCCTGTGCATCTTCTTCCTTCAGTGACTGTTCCGTTTCAAATTCGATCATTGCTTCAAGCACTTCATAGATATCGCTGAAATAATAATAAAAGGTATTCCGGTTGATTTCACACCGCTCGCAGATATCCTTGACCGTAATCTTATCGATAGATTTTTCTTCCAGTAATTTTAGCAGGCAGAGCATGATCGCCTGTCTGGTAAACTTCGCCATATGTACCCACTACTTTCTAATCGGATTGTTTCCTGTTCCCTCGTTTGTTCCTGTTAAAACAATATTGTACCTAGTTTCCCGGTTTTTTTCAACTGTTTCTGCACTTCTTGCTTTGCACTTCTTTGCTTCTACACTTCTTCTGTTTCTAGGCTTCTTCCTTGCAGACATCAATCCAGCCCTGTGCATCTGCCACCTTTTCAAGCTCCGGAATCGTAAGCTTGACTGCACTGTGATCGTTCCCTGCTGCCGGATACACCACCTCGAATTTCTTAAGGCTTTCATCCAGGTATACGGTAACGCCCTCATTTACGCCAAACGGACAGACGCCGCCGGGTGCATGGCCGACCTTCTCTTCCACTTCTTCAAAAGGGATCATCTTCGCTTTCACATGGAAGGTATCCTTATATTTCCGGTTATCCACCTTCGCCGTCCCTTCAGTCAGAATCAGAACCACCTGATCCCCCTGTAAAAAGGACATGGTCTTTGCAATCATTCCGGGCTGTACACCAAGTGCCTGTGCGGCCAGTGCTACCGTTGCCGTGGACTCCTCTAACATGATGACATGATCCAAAAATCCTTTACTTTCTAAATACGCTTCCGCTTTCTGTAACGACATGATGCTGCTCCCTTCTTCTTCCGTTCTGCCTTGCGGTACTCTGCCAGAGTCTCCGCTATCGTATTATAATCCCGTTCAAACAAAATGTCACTGATTTGTCTGCTCAACATCTCCTCCGGAATCTTTTCCGGAACACGTTCCAGAATCTTGTCCACCACAAACCGCTTGCTCTTTTCTTTGTACTTCGGCATGGTATTCCACTCCTGAATCGTGGCAAGCTCCGGACGCCAGAGAATCTGCATCTTTCTCTCCCACTTCCGCTTCGGATTCTCCTTCGGAAGCCGCAGGAAATAAAAGTCTGCGTTTCCATTCATCTGCTCCACCGTAACAATGCCCCAGTAATCCGGCACGTGTTCTTCGATATGCATGGCATGTGTGGAACCCACAACCACAATATTGTAATCATAGTATTGATCGTAATCCTTTACCTGCCTTTTGAGCCTTGCATAGGTATCCGCATCACTTTTAATCTCAATGCCATAAAGACATTCCGGCGCCACCATCACAAGATCTGCCCGTGACCGTCCCATGGTCTTTTCTTCCAGAATACGGATCTTTCCATAGGTTTCCTCCAGAAACTCAAATAAGGGTTCCCGGATGTCCCTGTCTTTTAAGACCTCGGAGCATTTTTCCACAGACGAAACAGCCTGCTCCGGATGCTCCTCATGCAGTTTCCTGCGCTCTTCCTCATACTCCCTGCACAGCTCCTGTTTACGCTTACGTGAAAGCTGCTTGATACGGTACTCATCCTTCATGGCTTCCTCTTTCGTTGCATGCTCTTTCGCATAAACAAGCTCTACCGGAAGCCTTGGCTTGGTATATTTCGCACCTTTTCCATTGTTGTGTGCCTTTATGCGCTTATTCAGATCGTTCGTCCAGCCTGTGTAGAGCGTTCCGTCGCTGCACCGGACGATATAAGTATAATTCATGGCTCATCCACCTTCTAAAAAAGGCGGTGCCGAAGCACCGCCCAGTCTTACCCTTTTATTTCGGGTTCTTCACCTGATCTCCGACAAACCAATAATCGCATATCCTGCCGCCTTCTGCAAGAGTATTGTCGCGAAGAAGTACTCTTACGCCATTTTCCAGTCGGCACTCTGGGTCTGCAGCATCGCCATATGCTTATAAATACTGTTCTCCTGCTGCATCAACTCTGCCGGAGTTCCCTGCTCGGCAGCCACGCCATCCTTTAAGACCACAATGTGATCGGCACTTGCGATCGTTCTCATACGATGTGCAATAATCATAACGGTCTTATTCTTAATGAGGTGGGACAACGCCTGCTGGATCTGGGTTTCGTTTTCCACATCCAGAGAAGCGGTTGCTTCATCCAGAAGGATAATCGGTGCATCCTTAAGGAACGCTCTGGCAATCGAAATTCTCTGACGCTCTCCCCCGGATAATTCCTTACCGTTTTCACCGATCATGGTCTGATAACCATTCGGAAGCTTCTGCACGAACTCATCACAGTTCGCAAGCTTGGCAGCCGCAATAACTTCTTCGTCTGTTGCATCCTTTTTACCGATCCGGATGTTTTCCATAACCGTATTGTTAAACAGCGTTACATCCTGGAACACGATGGAGTACAGGGAAAGCAGCTTTTCCGGATCAATTTCGCTGATGTCCATTCCACCAACGGTAATTTTGCCACTCGTAATATCCCAGAAACGGGAAGCCAGTCTGGAAACGGTCGTTTTACCGCCGCCGCTCGGTCCGATGAGTGCGGTAACTTCACCCTGTTTCGCCGTAAAGCTGACATCCTGTAAAACCGTTGTATCATCATCATAGGAAAACTTCACATGGTCAAATACGATGTCATATCCCCTGTTCGTAAGAGTCTCGCTTCCGGTCTGTAATTTACCGGACATCACTTCATCCAGACGCTCACACCGTACACCGGTCGCAATAATTGCCGCAAAGTTCTGTAACGCAATCTGCATCGGATCATACAGACGAGATACCAGCATCAGGAACATAAAGAATGTCAGAATATCGATTTCTCCATTGGCAAATAAAACGCCGCCAACCAATGCCGTTGTTGCAATTCCAAGCTTTAAAACCATCTGTGCGGAGGAAACAAACAATGCCGTATTTAATTCGGTGAATAAGGACTGCTTTTCTACTCCTTTGATCTTCTTCTGAAGACCTTCCAGGTACTTCTCCTGTGCATTGCTTGAACGCAGGTCACGTACCGATTCCAGACACTCCTGTACCCCGTCGCTCAATTCAAGCTGTGCGGAAAGGTTCCTGCGGATGGCACGCTTCTGTAAGCCCGAAGAGGTTGCCACAACCAGAAACGCAATCGGAATTACCCAGAAGCTTGACAGTGCAAGCCGCCAGTCAAAGGCCACAAACAAACTGATTCCCACGATGGTTACGGATAACACGGAACCGATCAGCTCCGGAATCCAGTGGCTGGATGCGGTTTCGATCTGTGCGCAGTCGGACATAATATTTGTTGTGAGGTCGCTTAAATCCTTTTTTCCAAAATAGGATAAAGGAAGTTTCCGGAGACGTTCCGCAATGGATGCTCGCCGGACACCGCTTTCCTTATATGTAGTAAGGAAGGTGGCATTGTACTGCAGGCCCTGAAAAATCGCTATTACTGCAAGTACGATGATGGAAGCAATGACATACGTTAAAATTCTTCCACTGCTCAAATTACCATCCAACAGGTCACGGATCAGCAGATACAGAATTCCTGCCGGAAACATCAGTACAATATCCGAAAGGCACACAATGATACAGGCCTTAATCATATCCTTTGCGCCCTGTGGGGACAAGGCATATTTATGTTGTAATTTCTCGATCATCGTTATGCACCTACCTTCCATTCAATTGATCTGGTATACTCTTCGAACATTTCTTTATACAGACCATTTTGCTCCATCAGCTCCTTATGGCTTCCGGACTCCGTTCCAGGATAATAAGCTTTTAAAGGGAACGATCCT
>USDI01000170.1 GCA_900553305.1 uncultured Lachnospiraceae bacterium | reverse complement strand
TTGTAACTATTCAGAGCCATGCAAAATTGCTTTCTGTGAATGCTCGCATTCATACAGAATAGCAATTTTATATGGCGAAGTAACCTCAATGAGTAAAACTTGAGCTGCGTTAGCAGCGGTTTCTAAGCTTTCATTTCAACGGCAGCATTGCGCCAACCGCAGAGACGATCGTAGAAACCATCATCAGCACCTGAAACGGAACCGTTCCAAAAATGCCGCAGATCGGGCTGCTTCCCACCTTTTTCCTCGACTTTCCATAAGTGAGAACCAGCATAATACTTACCAATACCACAACTCCGCTCATGATTCTTGTAAGCACAATAAAGCTGCTCACCCCGAAAATGGCAAACAGAATACAGGGAACGGTTGCAATCAGCCAGCTTACACGGTTACCGGTTCCGACCTGCTCATGCACCACATCCCGGAGTGCCAGTGTGTTTGACCAGAAGGTCGTAAGCAGGGCAAACAGGGAAAATATTCCGGCAAGGATGAGTGCCCATCCTCCGATGCTTTCCCCAAGCTGCATATAAGCAAGTTCTTTATCCACGGCTCCCTTCGTCCCAAGCAGGACGGTCAGCGTTACAACGAGGACAAAAAGGGAAGACAGACCAAAGCCTGTGAAGATCGTCTTCCGGATCCTCTTCGAATCACCGTTTAAGCCCTTTACCACCTGAATTACTGCCTGATTTGCAGAGGTTGCAAATACAACCATACTGTAAAGAGCCAACAGGTTATTGATATGAAAAGGGGCCGTATACAGGGTGTTCAGCGGATGCAGGAATGTTCCTGCACTCATCACCGCCACGATGACCAGTAAAAGAGCCACTGAATATTTCTGCGCAATTCCCACCGCTTTCATTCCCAAAAACACAACGCTGCCGGCTATGAGATAATAAATAAGCTGTGCCGCCCACAGCGGAAGTCCGAACCAGTTCACGAAAATCTGTGCTCCACCGTTGATATTTCCACTGACGCCCACCATAATGGCCAGACCATAGACCACAAACATGATCCAGCTGAAAATCTTCTTCATCTTTCCATGAAACAATTCTCCCTCGAAGCTTTTCACAAGCTGGACACCACCATTATTATAGGAAAGCTCTGCAATAATCAGATGCAGAATCACATTCACAATATAAGCAAAAACAACCATCCACACAACATCCCACATGCTGTTCCGGACAGCCAGATAGGGAACTGCAATAATTCCCGTCCCGATACTGTTTCCCACGATCATACTGATTGCTTCAAATGTGGTAAACTGTGCTTCTGAATTCATCTTTTTATCCATCGTTTTCCCTTTTCATTCATCTTTTTTATATGCAAATTTACATCACACTACGCTATTTATTATATTACAATATTCAATTAAATGAAAAGGCTTTCTCACACTTCGTAATTTCTCCTATATAATAGTTTCTGTTACCTTTCTTGTTCATTGTTCTTGTTCATTGCCCCTCTTGTTCGTTGCTATAATTTCCCGGAAATGTGCTTCAAGTCTTCCCCCGGCGTGGTAATCGGTGCAATTCCATAGTTTTCTACGAGATAGTTCAGTACATTAGGAGAAAGAAATGCCGGCAGGGTAGGACCGAGACGGATATTCTTGATTCCCAGATACAGCAATGTCAACAGAATGCACACCGCTTTCTGCTCGTACCAGGAAAGCACCATGGACAACGGCAGCTCATTCACACTACAGCCAAATGCATCGGCAAGTGCAAGAGCAATCTGAATGGCACTGTACGCATCATTGCATTGTCCGATATCCATTAGTCTAGGCAGACCTTCAATTGTACCAAGATCCAGGTCATTGAAACGATATTTGCCACAGGCAAGCGTCAGTACCACAGTATCCGGTGGAGTCAGCTTTACAAACTCCGTATAGTAGTTACGACCGGGACGTGCTCCATCACAGCCGCCAACCAGAAAGAAATGCCGGATCTTGCCGTTCTTTACCGCCTCAATAACCTGATCAGCCACACCAAGCACGGTTCCATGTGCAAATCCTGTTGTTACTGTGCTGCCACCGTTGATACCGGTAAATGCCTTGTCCTCCGGATATCCACCAAGCTCCAACGCTTTTTCAATAACCGGGGTGAAATCCTTATCCTCTCCAATGTGAATCATTTCAGGATAAGATACCACTGCTGTTGTGAATACACGGTCCGCATAGTTTTTCTTCGGCGGCATAAGGCAGTTGGTTGTAAACAGCACCGGAGCGGGAATATCCATAAATTCCTTCTGCTGATTCTGCCATGCCGTACCAAAGTTTCCCTTCAAATGGGAGTATTTTTTCAGTTCCGGATAGCCATGTGCAGGAAGCATTTCACCGTGAGTATAGATATTGATCCCCTTACCCTCCGTCTGCTCTAAAAGGAGCTTCAGATCATGCAGATCATGACCGGAAATAACGATAAACGGTCCCTTTTCCACGGTCAGCGGAACCGTGACCGGTACGGGTGTCCCATAGCTCTCGGTATTCGCCTTATCCAGAAGTGCCATGCATTTCAGGTTTTTCTCTCCAACCTCCATGACAACAGGCAGAAGCTGATCCATCCCCCAGTCCTCTCCTACCACATAGAGAGCCTTCGCAAAGAACCGGTTCACATCCTCGTCCGTATAGCCCAGTACCAGCGAATGATGCGTATAGGCAGCCATGCCGCGCACACCGAAAAGAATAAGGGATTTGAGGCTTCGGATATCCTCCTGTGCATTCCAGACATTCTCCATAGCATAATCGTCACATCGCCCGCAAAGCCTTTCCGTTTCCTTATGCACCTGATCCATGCGTTTACGTAACGTCTTTTCATTGAAATCCACATTGGTAACTGTCGCAAACAATCCTTCAATCATCATCCGCCATGTATCCGCACCTACCTCCGACGCCTCATGGATTCCACGCGCCAAAGCCACCAGTGCACCGGTCAGTTCATCCTGAAGCTTCGCCACATCCGCAGTTTTTCCACATACACCTGCTGCTCCCGTACAGCCGCCGCATCCGGCCGTCTGCTCACACTGATAGCAAAACATCTTATTATCCATTGCTTTTCCTCCTGCATTCCTTGATTCAGAATCTCTTTTTCTGGTTTCTTTCTATTTTCCAGATCATTCTTTTTCCATATTAGTGTGTCCCTGCATTTGCGGACTTATTATAGGATTTTAAAAAAGCAGAAAGAAAAGCGACGCTGATGATACGAACCCGGGTTCGTATCATCAGCGTCGCTTCAAAACCAAAAAAGAGATGCATTTACTGCATCTCCTTTTCATTTTTCAACGTGCGCTAGAGGATTCGAACCCCCGACCTTTTGGTCCGTAGCCAAACGCTCTATCCAGCTGAGCTAAGCGCACATCTCTTCGTTGTCATATCTGACAACAAAAGATATTTTATTATATGAAACAGACTTTGTCAAGTGTTTCGCAACATCTTCCAAATTTATTTATCCCGGATAACATCAAAGCCGAATTTATTCTTTGCCGCATCCCGAATCAGGGCTGCCACCTGCTCTACGGAATAGCTTCCGCTGTTAATACAGATGTCGCTATCCAGCGTTGCATTCTGGTAACCGGGAATATATCTCTTATGATAACTCTCTCTTGCCTTATCTACCGCAGAAATGGTCTTAACCGCTTCCTTCTCGGTCATGCCAAGCCGTTCTACGCAGTTCTTCAGACGTACTTCATACGGAGCATAGAGATACACCTTAAGAAGGTTTTTCTCATTGCGGAGGCAATATCCACCACAACGGCCTACGATAATGCAGGATTCCTTCTTGGCAAAATCCTGAATAATGCTCTGCTGCACCTTGAAAAGCTCATCCTTAACTGCAGGAACCCCAAGTCCCAACGGATACATCCGGTAAGAGAACTTGGAACTGATGTCCTCTTCTTCATTACTGATCTGGCGAACCGAAGCATTCATACGCTTTGCAGTTTCATCTACAATATCTCTGTCCAAGAATTCAATGTGAAGCTGTTCTGCCAGCTCCTGTGCAATTGATCTTCCCATGGAAGCAAACTGTCGGGAAATGGTAATTGCATATTTTTCCATTTTTCTCCTCCTGTTTTGCCCTTAAAGCACCTTGTTTAAGAAGCTGATGGTTCTTGGCTCCTTCGGATTCAAAATGACTTCCTGCGGAGTTCCTTCTTCTACAATATAACCACCATCCATAAAGATAACACGGTCAGCAACCTCTCTTGCAAATCCAATCTCATGCGTTACGATCACCATGGTCATGCCGTCTGCTGCAAGCTGCTTCATAACCGCTAATACTTCACCAACCATTTCCGGATCCAGTGCGGAGGTCGGCTCATCAAATAACATGATATCCGGCTTCATACAGAGTGCTCTTGCAATTGCAACACGCTGCTTCTGTCCACCGGAAAGCTGGGACGGATAGGAATCTGCCTTTTCCAGAAGATCGACTCTCTTAAGCATTTCTTCTGCACGCTGTTTTGCTTCCTTCTTATCCGCTTTCTTTAACTCCAGCGGAGCAAGCATCAGATTATCCAGAACATTCATATTATTAAACAGATTGAAGTGCTGGAATACCATTCCGATGTTCTCACGCACTTTATTCATGTTTACTTTCTTTGCAGTAATATCAATATCATCTACAACAATTTTTCCTGCCGTCGCGTCCTCAAGACGGTTCAGACAGCGGAGGAAGGTTGATTTACCGGAACCGGACGGCCCGAGAATAACGACTACCTCTCCTTCTGTGATTTCCGTAGAGATATCTTTCAGTACCTCAAGATCTCCGAAGCATTTCCGGAGCTTTTCCACTTTAATTTTAACTTTCTTATCTGTTGATTCCACGGTTCATCCTCCTCTCTACGAGCTTAGCCAAATAGGAAAGAATCGTAATCACGATCAGATACATGACACCGACAATTGCCCATGTTTCAAACGCCTTAAATGTATTTGCCTGTACCTGCTTGGCTGCCAGAACGAGTTCCGGGAAACCAATAACAGACAGGATGGAGGTATCCTTAACCGTAATAATGAACTGGTTAATAATACTTGGAATCATGGTACGGATTGCCTGTGGAAGGATGATCTTTCTCATTGTCTTCCAGTAAGGAAGTCCGAGCGATCTGCCGGCTT
>USDI01000169.1 GCA_900553305.1 uncultured Lachnospiraceae bacterium | reverse complement strand
TTCTTTGGCATACTCAAATTCTTCATATCCGCTTAAAATAATAATTTCCGTCTCCGGAAATTCCTTTTTAATCAGCCTGCTCAAGGCCAGTCCGTCCATAAAGGGCATCCGGATATCGGTAATCACAATATCCGGCCGTATTTCCTGAATCATCGGAAAAGCAAGCTCTCCATCTCCTGCTTCTCCGCAGAATTCATATCCATGTGCCTGCCAGTCAATATTCTTCTTGATTCCCTCACGGATGACATACTCATCCTCTACCAGAAAAACCTTAATCATAATTCTCCCCCTCTATATATTGCCATACCCGGTTCTGCTCCCATAATTCCCGTTGTTTTGCTGTGAACCAAGACGCCATTCCTTCGGTGAACAGCCGCAGTGTTTTTTGAAACAGCGGCTGAAATGCGACAGATTGGAAAAGCCGCAGATCTCAGCAGTCTGACTTATGGAGAGCGCCTGGTTTGTGAGAAGGTTTTTCGCCTTATCGAGGCGCACCTCAATCAGATCATTATGCGGTGTGCTGCTGAAAAACTTTTTATAATAGGAATAAAACTGGCTTTTTTCCATATTGGCCCTCTCACAAAGCTTTTCCATGGTCCATTCCTTTTCATAGTGGCTCAGCATGGCAAGGCGCAGCTCCTGAAACTCACGGTATAATCCCTCCGGCTCTGCGGCTGCTTTCCGATGCAGCAACATACCACGTGATGCTGTGATCAGCATCTGACGGACCAGTGTCTCCTCATATTCCGCCGCATAAGGATCTTTTGTAATATATTCCCGCTGCAGACAACGGATATATTCATCAATTTCTTCCGTATTCTGCGGATAAAAAATCATGTTCGGCACAATTCCGTACCTCGCTCCCAGATCCTCATTACACCGGAAATGCACGTAGCTGTTGCGGAATTTCTGTACCGCCTGATAATGCTGCTCATGACCGGGTGTGTAAAAAATACAGGCATTTTCCTGTGTGATGGAAAACTGCTTTCCCGCATACACCCGCATTGGTGTTTTAAACAGCAGAAACAGATAGTCCCCACTGCCCTCCGGACGGTAAATAATATCGTAATCTGCATTGGATCTGTTATATTCACAAATATGAATCGAAAAATCCATCCTCTTCTCCTTTTTCCCATTCTATCGCAAGGCCGGAAGAAAAGTCAATTTTATCGGACAAAAATCTCTAGGTTTTTTTCTCCCTCCTGTTAAAATCAAAATCATAAGAAAACATTATCTGAAAGGAGAATTTTAACATATGAAAAAAGCAGAGATTATCATTGACAAATACTTTCTGACCGGAAAAGTTGACAAACGAATCTTCGGTTCCTTTATCGAACACCTCGGCCGTGCCGTTTATGAAGGAATTTATCAGGAGGGAAGCGCACTTTCCGATGAACAGGGCTTGCGCAAGGATACGCTGGCTCTCGTCAGAGAGCTTCAGGTACCGATCGTCCGTTATCCGGGTGGAAATTTTGTCTCCGGCTATCACTGGGAAGACAGTGTAGGCCCGAAAGACAAACGGCCTGCAAAACCGGAGCTTGCCTGGGGCGTTATCGAGACAAATGAGTTTGGCCTGAACGAGTTTGCTGACTGGTCCAAAAAAGCCGGCAGCGATATCATGATGGCTGTCAACCTCGGAACCCGTGGACCGGAGGATGCTAAAAATGTTCTGGAATACTGTAATTTCAAAGAAGGGACCTACTACAGCGATCTGAGAAAATCTCACGGCTATAAAGATCCGCACAACATCAAGCTCTGGTGCCTTGGCAATGAGATGGACGGACCGTGGCAGATGGGTCACAAGACTGCTTCCGAATACGGCCGTATTGCCGCAGAAACTTCCCGTCTGATGAAGTTCATGGATCCGACCATCGAAACAGTTGCCTGCGGAAGCTCCGGTCTTACCATGCCGACCTTCGGCTCCTGGGAATATACGATTTTGGACGAATGCTATGACGAGGTGGATTATCTCTCCCTGCATCAGTATTATGGAAATACTGCTGACGACACGGTTGATTTTCTGGCAAGCTCCAAGGGTATGGATGACTTCATTTCCGGTGTCGTTGCTATCTGTGATGCGGTCAAAGCCAAAAAACATGGTAAAAAGCAGATCAACCTTTCCTTTGATGAGTGGAATGTATGGTACCATAGCAATGAGCAGGATAAGAAGCTGGAGAAATGGGTTCGTGCACCGCATCAGCTGGAAGACGTTTATAACTTTGAAGATGCACTGCTTGTCGGAAGCTTACTGATCACACTTCTGCGCCACGCTGACCGGGTTAAAATTGCGTGTCTGGCACAGCTTGTCAATGTCATCGCTCCGATCATGACATCCGACACCGGTGCATGGCGTCAGACCATCTTTTATCCGTACATGCACGCAAGTGTATACGGCCGTGGAACCGTGTTAAACACACAGGTTCTGACTCCGGTTTATGAGAGCAAAACCTATGGCGAGGCTCCATACCTTGACTCTGTCTGCATCTGGGATGAAGAGCATGATGCACTGACCATTTTTGCAGTCAACAAGAGTCTGGATGAGGATATGGAGGTTTCCTGTGATCTGCGTCAGTTCGAGGGATACCGTCTGGCTGAACATATCGTACTGACCAACGACGATATGAAGGCAGTCAACACCGAAGCGGACCCGGATCACGTTGCCCCGGCGCATTCCGATGCTACGAAGCTTGAGAACGGCAAAATGCATACCGTTCTTGGAAAACACAGCTGGAATGTAATCCGCCTTACCAGATAAATCAGAAGCACAAAGCATGTCCTGAAAAAGATACCATTCTGATTCAGGACATGCTTTTTTCTATTGGATCCCTCACGATACAGGAATTTCCGACAACCAGCTCCGGTGCAATCAGAATATCTGTGCAGAACGGTTCTTTCATCTTTTCTTTTGACGGATCCTCCGGCAATTTGTTTCTATGCCCTTCACAATGAATCAGTTTAAGCAGCAGCTCTGCTGCCATCTCCCCCAGTTTTTCCTGAGGATGAACAATAGTCGTCAACTGCAGTCCCCCATTGTTCGCTATGTAGGAATTGTCATATCCGGTTACGGATACATCGGAAGGAACCTTCTTACCGGCAGCAGTAAGGCCCTGAATCACCTTCATGGCAATCTGGTCATTATAACAGACAACCCCATCCATCGGAACTCTGCTTTCTGCCATCTGCTTAATGGCCTCATACGGATGAATGGCACGATCTTCCGTATAAAACCAGATCACGTGATCCGGTTCATAAGGAATTCCCGCTTCCTGCAATGCCTTTACATATCCCTTATGTCGATTCTGCCCTTGGATATCATCCGACTTAAACACACCAATGATCGACTTATGCCCTGTATCGATCAGATACTTCGTAATAAGATAACCACCCATCGCATCATCCATAAGCACCCTTGGCTTCTCCTTCATCGTTGCAAAGCAGCCCTGGATAAACACATAGGGTATGCCATATTCCTCCAGCTTTTCATACAGGTGGGTGTGCTTACAATAAATCTGACTTTTACTCGGCTCGATAATAATTCCGTCAATATCCTTTTGAAGAAGCTCTTCTAAGCATCTTGCCTCCTGGCTTCTGGAATTCCTTGTATTTTTCAGAATGATACTGTAGCCCTGCTCCGTCAGTACCTTATCGATTCCCCCGATCACCCGTGGAAAGATATAATCCGACAGATACGTGGTAACTACCGCAATATTATGGGAATGTCCCGTATGTAAGACTCGCTCGGAACAAAAGGTTCCCCTTCCATGCTCCGCGTAAATATAGCCTTCATTCTGAAGCACCGAAAGAGCCTTGCGCACCGTCTGTCTGCTGACCTGATACTGAGCCGATAACTCATTTTCCGAAGGAAGCCTGTCTCCTGCCTGGATTTCTCCCGACACCATCTTCTCCCTTAAATCTTCCATTAACTTTGAATATTTTAACTGCTTTTGTTCCATGATACATAACCCCGAAATCTAAAGAAACTATATGCTTTGATGTTAGCATATAGTTTCCCGATTTTGCAATATGTGTTAATTTGTTATTACTTTATACTATCCAGTTCCCTCTGCATTCTCGTATACAATTCTGAATACCTTATATTTTTGTCCTCAATTTTAAAGCTGGTCACATACAATGTAAGAGGAATTTCCATTTCCCGATATTTAAATGATTCTCCATTATGTGACAAAATCTCATTCACAATTTTTTCCGTATATTCCCGATCCTTCGAATCAGTCAGCGCAACAAATTCATCTCCTCCAATCCTAAACACAATGTCTTCATCCCCACATGCATATTCAAGTCTTTTTAAAGCTGTCAATATGGCAATATCTCCCGCTTCTCTTGATATCTCATTTATTGGAATCAATGACTTTATATCAACTCCGATAAAATAGCATCCGCGTCTCTCCTTAATGTAATCATACAATTCACTGATATCTACTTTCTTTTTACCCTTCATAGTTTCATCCTCCATCAATTCTTTTTCCAGTCGTAGTGCCGGGAAAAGCTCAAAATGTACCGAATTCTTTCTATACTCTGACGGAGTTATATGCCATATTTTTACAAACGCCCTGGAGAATGCTTCATTACTGCTATACCCATATTTTACAGCCAGATCCAGAAGTGACATATCCTGATTCTGTATCAACTCCTTTGCGGCACAACTCATTCGTCTGCGTATTGAATAATCCTTGATACTCATACCGGTTACAAATCTAAAATGTTTTTCAAGGCAGGATTTTGAACAGTACAAACTTTTCGCTATATCATCTGTTTTTATATTCTGAGTCAGATTTGCTTCAATTAACTCTAAAGTATCCGTGATAAGCAAAATGTTTTCCATTCTCGAACCTCCTTCCGATAGATCGTATCTTAACTATATCATACGCAATTTTTTAACTCTTGATTTTTTGAGTCCATATAATACTTCGCCTGTTTATTCCACATCACCGCATATTCTCCATCGTGATCCTTTAAGAGGGTATCATGGTTTCCATACTGCACCAGTTGTCCGTCCTTAAAGACAGCAATCCGGTCACAAAACTTGCAGGAAGACAGACGATGGCTGATATACACAGCCGTTTTGTTTCCGACAATCTTATCAAAGTTCGTGTCTGTT
>USDI01000168.1 GCA_900553305.1 uncultured Lachnospiraceae bacterium | reverse complement strand
GATTCCCACGTAGTCCTTTTCTCCAAAAAGGATTCCGGCCACGTTCGGAATAAAACCAATGATTCCCCCAGTCAGCATTTCAACAATCAGAAGGACGTTATCACAAACCGTAAATACCGCCATACCGTCCTCACCGATCTGATTAATAATAATCGTATTGAGCCCAAGTGCCTTGATAAAACTTGTCGCCATGAAAACCAGCATCGGAACGCCTGTAACCACTGCTTCCCTGAGGATGGCAAAGTCCTTGGGTTTCAGACGCACAAACCGGATATTCCGTTTATCGGAGTGGATATAAAACACGAAAACCACCATGGCAAGTAAAAAACCAAGCACGGTAGAAAGGGACGCACCCGCAATTCCAAGCGGGGTGAATCTGAGAAAAATATAATCGAGAATCAGATTAATTACATTGGCAAGGATAAGGTAGGTAGATGCAAGCTCCGGGTGATTTTCCACACCAAGATAGTTCACCATCATAAGGCCAATTCCAATAATCGGTGCACCAAGCATGCTGATCCGGATATAGTCTGCTGTATGGGTTGTCAGTGTTCCGCCGCCAGGTACTAAGATTCCCGCGATCGGATCTGCTGCCGGAAGCGCAATGAGAGAAAAAAGAATGCCTGCTGCAAGTGTCACGAGAAATGTGACAGAAAACAGTTTGGAGGCACTCTCTTTATCACGTTTACCAAGCATATTGCCTACCGCTATGGAACCACCAATTCCAAGACAGTATCCGGTAAGCTGAATAATTGTTTCCACCGGAAGGCTCATGGTAACCGCTGACATGGCTTCTACACCGATTAAATTACTTACAAAAATCGTATCCACGATATTTCCCAATTGAAGTGCCAGTGACATCATGATGCCCGGAATAATATACTTATTTAACTTTGCATTTAATAATCTGTTATTTCTGTTATCTGCCATTTTATGCCCCTTTTTCGTTATTGTAATGATGAATCCCTAATTTTTCCCCATTTATATACAATTTAGCATAAAAAGGGGTATTTTACAAGCATGGATCACATATCTATTTATGAACAATACCCTTCAGGAGCGCCCTATGCTGTCATCCCGCAAAAAGGAAATTTTAACCCATCCGCTTGTCATGGGAACTGTGATCTTAACCCTGACCGGATTCTTAAGCCGGTTCATCGGGTTCTTTTACCGGATCTTCTTATCACGCGTATTCGGAGCCGAAGGCATGGGCATCTATCAGTTGATCGCTCCTGTTCTTGCGCTCTCCTTCGCCCTCACCGTATCCGGCATTCAGACAGCCATCTCCAAGTACGTTGCCGGGGAAGAGCTGACCGGAAACTACCGTTCCTCCCTCCTGCACCTTATTACCGGCTTTCTGATTGCCATGGCACTTTCGATTCTTTGTACCATTTTCATCTACCACTATTCAGAGGAAATTGCGGTTTATTTTCTAAAGGAGGAACGGACCGCACCGCTTTTGCGCATCATTTCACTCTCAATTCCCATGGCCACCGTTCATTCCTGCATCAATGGGTATTTTTATGGAATCAAAAAAACTTCCATTCCGTCTGCCTGTCAGTTGATGGAACAGGTAATCCGGGTTGGAAGTGTGTATCTCATCTATGCATATTTTCAAAAACAGGGCATGCAGCCTACGATCAGCTTCGCCGTTGTCGGACTGGTCATCGGGGAAGCCGCGTCCATGACCGTCTCTCTCATCGCCGTAAAGATACATTTTGATAAGATACTGCCTATCCGCATGTCCTCCCTGCTTTGCCTTAAAGGTACCCAGCTCCTGTCTTCTTCCAGGGAACTGCTCTCCCTCGCCGTCCCGCTTTCTTTAAACCGGGTAATTATCAACTTTCTGCAAAGCATCGAAGCCATTTTCATTCCACAGCAGCTTTTAAAATACGGTTACACGACCAGCCAGGCACTGAGTGTTTACGGAGTTCTGACGGGTATGGCTCTGCCGCTGATTCTCTTTCCCGGTGCCATCACCAACTCCATCTGCGTCCTGCTGCTGCCTATGGTCTCAGAAGCCGATGCCGTTGGAAACAGAAATAAAATTACCAAAGCCGTCCAGAGTTCCATCCGCTACGGCTTTCTTCTCGGAATCTGCTTCACCGCATTCTTTTTCTTCAGTGGCAGATTCCTTGGAAATCTGCTCTATCAGAATGAACTTGCCGGTGAATTTATTCTGATCTTAAGCTTCCTGTGTCCGCTTATGTATATCGCAAGCACCTTAAACAGCATCTTAAACGGACTTGGCAAAACACTTGAAACCTTTCTCTATAGCATGTTAAGTCTCCTCGTGCGGTTAGGCTTCGTCTTCTTCCTGATTCCCATTTATGGGATCTACGGCTATCTGTGGGGGCTGCTCGTAAGCCAGCTTATCCAGACCGTGCTTTGTATGATCGGAGTGAGAAAGATCCGGTAGGCTGTGAATTGACTATTCAGAATCCCATTCACAAAATTACTGCTATGATTTACTCCATAAGTCTGCTTAATAATCCCAGGCAGCCTTCCATCACATCCTCATACGTTGCATCGAAATTGCCGGTATACCAGGGATCCGCAATGTCCCTTGTTTTCCCTGCAAATTCCAACAGCTTATGAATCTTGTGCTCTGGATCCCCTCCGGCGAGCCGCTCCATATTGCGGATATTCCAGTCATCCATTCCGATTAAATAGTCGTATGTTTCATAATCTGCCCGCGTCATCTGAACCGCTCTGTGTGGAATTAACGGAATTCCTTCCTCCCGAAGTTTCCGCACCGTTCCCGGATGTGGCGGGTTCCCGATCTCCTCGCGGCTCGTTGCCGCAGACTCGATCTGAAACTGGTCGGATAAATTCCGTTCCTTTACTAAATAGGTCATGACACTCTGCGCAAGAGGACTGCGGCAGATGTTGCCTAGACATACCATGAGAATTTTAACTTTTCTTTCCATATCGTTTCATATCCTTGCATATCTTCGTTTTTCCTAGGTTTTATCAGCTTTTCCCGACACAACCCTTTCTTCCCTATCCTAGCATAACTTCGCATATCTTTCCATATCCTGGCAAGCAAAATGAGTAAAAATCTAGGTAAAACCCCTCTTTTTACTCATTTTTACTCACCACTTTATTTCAGGCATCTTTTATCCTTTTATCGTGCACACCTTTTCAACTCTTTTTCTACGTTTTCTAGACGTTTTATTTCTTTCTCCGCATCCTCTAACTTTAAGTGCGTGTAAACATTCAAAGTCACACTGATATCCGTATGTCCCATGAGATATTTCAAAGTTTCTACGGATATTCCCCTCTTTGCCATATTCGTACAGAATGTATGGCGGCAGACATGGGGTGTTATCTTTGGAAGTTGCACCCGATATATTTTGTTATATTTTTCAACAGAACGCTGAAACCGCTTCTCCCATTGATAAGGCATCATAGGCATTCCACGCTTATCCAAGAACAGAAAACCTGTATAGCCGTCAATACATATTTCAATCTTCGGTTTCTTCCGGTTTGCTAACACCCTTTTTATTACTTCATATACTTCTTCCGACATGGGTAATACCCTTGTTCCTGCGTCCGTTTTCGTTTTCTCTATGTATTTCCCTTTGTTACCAACGTATTGTAACTGGTGGTCAACGTTGATTGTTTTCTTTTGCATATCAATATCTTTCAGGGTAAGTCCACAGAATTCCCCGATACGAAGTCCTGTGTGCAAAAGCAGGTACATGCCGTCGTAGCACTCACTGAAATGTTCATCCTGCTTGATAAACTGCAAGAAGTCTTTTTCCTGTTTTCCTGTCAAGGCTTCTCTTTTTACCGAATCATTGATTAAGAAGTTATGTAAGTCAAAATCAAAGGGATTCTTATGAATTAAGTCCGCTTCGTATGCCATCTGGAACGCAGGTCTTACAACTCCACGAACCGTATGAATGGAACTGTAACTCTTTCCATCCACTGATTGAAGCTTTATAATCCATGACTTCGCATCCATAGTATTAACCTGCTTGATTTTTACGTTTCCAAACGTATCCCTTTTCAAAAGATTGACTACTGTCTTATAACCTGCCGAAGTGGTAGGACGAACATTTATCTTCTGGCTGATGTATTTTTCAACCAACTCTAACACTGTCATATCCCCACCTGACAGGGATACCCCATTTGCCAAGTCACGCTCCAGAAGCTTTTCCTTTTCTCTTAATGACAGGTCTGGCTTTTTCCCCTCGGATAACTTATCGTTCTTTTCAAGTTTCCAACTGTACAGAAACTTTCTTTTCTTTGTAACCGGGTCAATGGTACTATACAGATACCTTCCATCCGCTCTCTGTTGCTCTCCTAATCGTAAAATACGATTCTTGCTATCTCTTCTCTTTTCGCTCATGGTTTTATCCTTTGTGTTGTCCTCATAGACGGGGAAAAGTTACACCCCTTCCATATTCCCTTGGACAGCAAATCTGATTTTGAACGAAAGTTTTTTATCTTTTATGGAATTTCTTTTCCCTTCACTATCCTATGGACAAAATATCTCGTTTGGGGCGATAGAAATTTCCTTTCGTATCTGTTAGTAAGGAAGTTCTGCATTTTCCTATTCGAAGTAGGTTTTCTTCTCCCAACTAATCCTTCCAATTACATTTAGGTGAATTTTGAACTACGAATTTTGAAAAAATCTTTCCTCTCACATTACTTTTGGGAAAATATGGTCAGGTGGCTGAAACTTTTTATATTTTTCTTCTATTCCTTAAAAAGAGAAAACTCGTGCGATTTGACGATGAAAATTTAAGATTTTTATTTCAAAATGATTTTTATAAAAATACGCAGGAAAATAAGAAGCAACCTTTCGGTTACTCCTTATCATAAATCAATTCATCAACTCAGAAAAAGCTTCTGTACACATTTCTTCAGTTACAACTTTTGTACGTTCAGCCTTCTTTTTGGCAAAGCACAGAGCATAATATTTCTTTGCCCATTTACCTTTTGTTCTAATTTTTGCCGATTTGGGATGTTCATTTTCAAACGCCTTAAAAAATTCTCTCCATTTCTGACACATAACCATTATCGAATCATATATTGCGAACAGTTCCTCATCCTCGAATACACTTGTATCCTTATCTTTTAAGTATAAATTAAGTGCCTTCTCAAACTCGCGCCAATCATCTTCACGTATTTTAGAAGAATATTTTTTAATCCACTC
>USDI01000167.1 GCA_900553305.1 uncultured Lachnospiraceae bacterium | reverse complement strand
AAAAGCATGGATTTCAGAAAACTTCTGTTTTCATAGTCAGAATAAATATAAAACCATAGACAGAATCTTAATCAATTTGATCCTATTGCTTATATTTATAAAATTCCAGAACTTCATCGGCAAAAGATACCGATGACTTAGATTGGATTAATGAAACATATGCTTTGCAGAGAATATAGCATACGGAATGTTGTATGTCAATCACTAAAATTATAAAAATCCGATAGCATCACAACACTACCGGATTTTTATTTATGTATTACATATCATAAATTCATAGATGAATCATTCCTCTACGATAACGCAAAATCAAACAGACTGATCTGGTTCGATTCCGGCAGATCCCCAAGGATCCCCAGGTCGCTCATCAGGTCAATAATGGTCTTTGAAGCCTTCGTACGCATCCGGAAATCATCCTTCGAAAGGAACGGTCCGTCCTTGGCTGCTTCGACGATTGCATCGGCAGCTTTTTCACCAAGTCCGTCGATACTGCTTAAGGACGGCATGATCTTTCCGTCGAAAATCTGGAAGTTCCGGGAATGTGCCCGGAAAATATCGATTGGCTCAAACTCAAATCCTCTGGCATACATTTCCTGCACGATCTTCATATCCTTCATGGTATCCTGCTCCTTCTTACTTAAGGAATCGCTCCGGCTCTTATAATCCTTCATCACATCCTCTAAGTGCTTCTGCCCCTGACACATGATTTCATAGGAAAAAGCCGATGCACGGATGGAAAAATATGACGCATAATAGGCCTGCGGATAGTTGATCTTACAGTAGGCAATACGCCACGCCATCATAACATACGCCGCCGCGTGGGCCTTCGGGAACATGTACTTGATTTTCTTACAGGACGCAATATACCAGTCCGGTACACCCTGTGCCGTCATGGCTTCTTCCCACTCCGGCTTCAGTCCCTTTCCCTTACGGACACTTTCCATAATGGTAAAGGATAACGCACTGTCAACGCCCATACTGATCAGGTAAATCATAATATCATCTCGACAGCAGATACAATGTGAAATATCTGCAACGCCATCGAGAATCAGGGTCTGCGCATTTCCAAGCCATACGTCCGTTCCATGACCAAGCCCGGAAATACGGATCAGATCCGATAAACTCTGCGGCTTTGTGTCCAGAAGCATCTGAATAACGAAGTCCGTACCAAATTCCGGAATGCCAAGGGATCCCACAGGACATCCGCCAATTTGATCCGGCGTAATGCCGAGCGCCGAAGTATTCTGGAACAGGGACATGACCTGCTTATCATCGAGAGGAATCTTCGTCGGGTCGATTCCCGTTAAATCCTGCAGCATACGAATCATCGTCGGATCATCGTGTCCGAGAATATCAAGCTTTAACAGGTTATGGTCAATGGAATGGTAATCAAAATGCGTGGTAACAATATCGGTTGTCATATCATTTGCCGGGTGCTGCACCGGTGTAAAGGAATTGATATCCTCACCCATCGGCAGTACGATGATACCGCCGGGATGCTGTCCGGTACTCCTCCGGATTCCCGTACATCCTAAAACAATACGGTTGATTTCACAGGTCCGCTTCTTCTTACCGCGTTCCTCATAATAATTCTTCACATAACCGAATGCGGTCTTATCCGCAAGTGTTGCAATCGTTCCGGCACGGTACGTCTGCCCGGCACCGAAAATAACTTCCGTGTACTTATGGGCCTTACTCTGATATTCCCCGGAGAAATTCAGGTCAATATCCGGCTCCTTATCTCCCTTAAATCCAAGGAAGGTTTCAAACGGGATATCAAATCCATCCTTCATCAGCGGCTCTCCGCACCTCGGACAGATCTTATCCGGGAGGTCACATCCGGAAATACCGGCATTTTCCTTAATTTCCGGTGCATCAAAATCGTAGTACCGGCACTTTGGACAACGGTAATGCGCCGCCAGGGAATTTACTTCTGTAATTCCCGCCATAAATGCCACAAGGGAAGATCCTACCGATCCACGCGAGCCTACCAGGTAGCCGTCCTCCACTGACTTCCACACCAGCTTCTGTGCAATGATATACATAACGGCAAATCCATTGCTGATGATGGAATGAAGCTCCTTTTCCAGACGTTCCTCTACGATTTTGGGCAGTTCATCCCCATATAGCTCATGGGCACGGCGGTAACAGATCTCCGTCAGTGTCTTGTCACTGTCCGGAATAACCGGAGGACATTTGTCCGGACGAACCGGTGCCATGACATCGATCCGGTCCGCAATTTTATTGGTATTGGTAATGACAACCTCTTCGGCCTTGTCACTGCCAAGATATTCAAATTCTGCAAGCATCTCCTCTGTCGTCCGCAGATAAAGGGGCGCCTGATTGTCTGCATCCTCGAAGCCCTTACCCGCCATAATGATCCGGCGGTAAACTTCATCCTCGGGATCCAGAAAATGCACGTCACACGTTGCTACAACCGGCTTTCCATATTCTTCCCCCAGTTCCACGATCCGGCGGTTGATGTTCATGATATCTTCCATGCTGTTAATGGAAGGGACCCTTTCGGATTCAATCATGAACGCATTGTTCCCAAGCGGCTGGATTTCCAGATAATCATAAAAATTCACAAGCCTTGCAATCTCTGCTTCCGGCTTGTCTTCCAACAAAGCCCTGTAAAGCTCTCCTGCTTCACAGGCGCTTCCCAGAATTAAACCTTCCCGGTGCTTCATCAGAAAGCTTTTCGGTACACGGGGACGTTTACTGTAATAATCCAAATGCGATGCCGAAAAAAGCCGATACAAATTCTCTCTTCCGATATTGTTCTCTGCTAATATGATCGCATGATAGGAAGGAAGACGCTTCACAATCTCCTTACTGGAAGCTCCCCATTCATTAATCTGTTTTAAATTTTCCACTCCCTGCTCTTTTAAAAGCGGGATCATCTTTACGAAAATCTCTGCCGTTGCACCGGCATCATCCACGGCACGATGATGATTTTCAAGGGAAACTCCCATCGTCTTGCAGACCGCATCCAGTGTATGCTTCGCCTGATTCGGGAAAAGAACACGCGCAATTCCCAGTGTATCCGCATACGTGAAGGTCTTGTTTAACTGCTGCCGCATCACATTTTCCTTGATAAAGCTCATATCAAAGGACGCATTGTGCGCTACCATCACCGCATCCTTGCAAAACTCCATGAATTGGGGAAGAACCTCTTCAATCACCGGCGCATCCATTACCATATTGTCATTAATGCTGGTGAGCTTTTCAATATGAAACGGAATCGGCACCTGGGGATTTACAAAGGTCGAGAATTTATCTGCGATCTCACCATTAACTACCTTCACGGCTCCGATTTCAATAATCCGGTTGCTTACCGGCGAAAATCCCGTCGTTTCAATATCAAATACCACGAAATCATGCGTAAAATCCTGTCCCTGCTCATTCACGACAAGATCCTGCAGATCATCGACCAGATAGGCTTCCATGCCGTAAATGATCTTAAAGAAATCCTGTTTATCCGGATTCGGATCTCCGGCCTCCTTACGCTTTGCCTTCTCCGCTTTCCACAGATCCTCCCAGACATGGTTGGCATCCGGGAAGGCCTGTACCACTCCATGATCCGTAATGGCAATCGCCGGGTGTCCCCATTGATATGCCCGCTTTACAATGTCCTTCGCTTCCGAAACACCATCCATATCGCTCATCTTTGTATGACAGTGAAGCTCTACTCTCTTCCGGACGCTCAAATCCTTTCTGGACGTGGTAAAGTCCGCAATCTTCTTGATTCCGATTACCGAGCCGATCGTCAGCTCCTTATCAAATGCATCGATTGCCGCAATTCCCTTAAGCTTCACAAATGCGCCCATCTTAAGGTCTGCCTTTACCTCCGCTACCTGATCGTTATGTACGAACATCTTAAAGGTCATCGTATCCGTATAATCCGTGATATCAAACATCAGAATAGTCCGTTCATTCTTGATTTCACGGGAATCCTCACGGATGATTTTCCCCTTTACCGTGACCTCCATCTCTCCCATGACATCCTCCATGGGCATCACTTCATCCTCAAAGTCACGTCCGTAAATGACATCCGGATTATCCGATTTCTTAATGGCTCTGCGGAAATCACCGCGGTCCTCTCTCTTTCCAAAGCTCCTCTTCTCAAACGGACGCTTCTCTCCGGTTCCTTTGCTGACCGTTCCTTTTCCTTGTTCTGCCGGATTCTTCGCTGCGTTTCCGGAAGCTGCTGTATTGGCGGATGAGCCTTGTCCTGCTCCTTCCGCATGTCCTGCATCTCCTGCTTCCGGTTCTCCCGAAGCTCCCTCTGTGGCTGCTCCATCCTTACCAAAGGCCCGCAGTGTGATCTCCCGGATCTGCCGGGAAATCATGATGTCATCCTCTTCCTTATGACGTCCTGTTTTCTTCTCTTTATATTCCATCAGGCATTCTGCCTTAAGACCGCACCGCTCCACAATAATCTTCTCTAAGATCCGCAGAAGTTCCTGCGACTTACTTCTGGCTAAAACCGTATCCTCTGCCGTAATCAGGATCTGATTTTCCTTCGGATAGGAAATATCCGCCGTCTTGAAAATGTTGTATTCCACCGGACTGTATTCCCGCAGTTCGAGCAGAATACTGGACTCATACTCCCTCATCAGATTCTCCGGTGTATACTGCTCCGACAGATGAAAATTTTCATATAGCTTAACCGTCACCGGGTGCTTATCAAAAAACTGCCGTTTGATTTCCTTTTCGGCCTTATAAATCGTCTCCTTCGGAATCAGGTAATCACTTACAATGCTCACGCGAACAAAGTCCCTGCTTTTGGTTGCAGAGACTTTACATACGGTGACCTGTTCAAACAGTTCACTGCTTTTTTTATCCAGATTTAATTTGGGAAACACATCAAAAAATGACTTTTCCATACACGTTCTTCTTTCTAAACTACGATTCCCAATGCTCCAGTTCTTCGCGAAGTACAGCTAAAAGCTGATCCTCCGGAACCTTACGGATAATCTCGCCCTTTTTTATCAGAAGTCCTTCGTTGATACCGCCAGCAATGCCAAGGTCTGCTTCTTTCGCTTCTCCCGGTCCGTTTACGGCACAGCCCATAACGGCCACCTTAATATCCAAGGGGAATTCTGCCACCATCGTTTCTACCTGATTGGCAAGACCGATAAGGTCAATCTTCGTTCTTCCGCAGGTCGGACAGGAAACAACCTCAATTCCGCCTTTTGCGCCCCAG
>USDI01000166.1 GCA_900553305.1 uncultured Lachnospiraceae bacterium | reverse complement strand
TAACAGAATGAATTGTATAAATACAGAATGTGTTGTGTTTCACAGTTCCTGTACCGACTGCTCGATGTTATCCTTATAGACAATACCGATTGCTGCAGACGGTGCCAGCTTCTCATCCTCATAGCTTACGCAGCGTTCCTTAATTCTAGAGGCGTAATCTTCCGCTTCTCCCTCTTCTGCCATCGGAATCAGTACTCCGAATACATCTCCGTCAATTCTTCCAATTACAAAATAAGGACTTGCCTCTTCCCGTACGATATCCGCAATAATCCGGATCAGACGGTCACTTTCTTCATCTCCATAGTGGTCATTCGCATACTTCCAGTCATTGATGTTAATTTCAATCACGGCTACCGGAACAATTTCGGAACGATCCACAATCTGCATTCTTTTCTCAAAATAATCATTCGCAAATACACCGGTCAGCTCATCCATACGTGAGGACTGCTCCTTCTGCTTTGCTTCGTCCTTCCCTTCCAGATCTTCCATGTACTCTACAACCAGTCTCATATCCTCCGCGCTGGAAATCGGGAAACTATTCATACTCTCTTTTCTCTTCTGATCCATAAAACCTGTATTATGCTCCATGCCAATACCCCCGTATCGTTGTTTTTCATTTGTAGCATATACAATAAGTATATCCTTTCCCGATACGGAACGCAAGACCTTCCATTACTTCAGTAAAAAAGAAAATACCCTTCCTAAATGATCCTCTGCATATACAGATGGGTCACTCAGGAAGGGTATTCTCATTTATATGATCCCCTAAACCTTTTACTTACGATTTTATTCTATACCAAAATTTCTTCTTTGTGGAACAAATTGCATGAATTACAGTTTTTTCGACATGAATTACAGATTGTGGGGATATGCGTGCACTCCCACTCCGTGTTATAATGTAATAAGCGCAGAAGAAAAACAAGCGCCTCCTCCGGAGGCATTTGTTTTTCATGCGCTTATTAACGAGCATGCGCCCGACGAAGGCGGGCAGAAAGTGCGAAGCACGGGCATGTGAGTTATATGAACCAATAAAATCCCCCAAGAGGAACCCAACATGCGAATTGCCATTTGTGACGATGATCCAATAGAATTACAAAAAATTTTAACTTTTCTGGAAGAATATTTTAAAAGTAAAAATCTGCCCCTTAACTACAGGCTTTTTTCAAGCAGTACCGAACTGGCCAGTACCGGGCCAGGTGAATTTGACCTGTATCTGCTCGATGTCTTAATGCCTGCTCTTAACGGAATTGAGCTGGCGAAAGAAATCCGCAGCTTTGACCGTGCTGCCCATATTATCTTTCTGACCTCTTCACCGGAATTTGCTGTGGAAAGCTATACCGTGAAAGCCAGTAACTATCTGCTGAAGCCGGTTTCTGCAGAGCTCCTTGCTGCTTCCCTTGATGAACTTTTGGAAGACCAACTTCTCATTCAGGAAAAATATGTAGTGCTGCGAAGCTCCATCGGAATCCGTAAAATCCGGCTATCCCAGATTGTATATGCCGAAGCACAGGAACGCCGTGTTCTGTATCATCTGGAAAACGGAGATACCTTAGAATGTACCGGCCGCTTTTCTTCCGTCTGTGAAGATCTGCTGAAAAACCGGGAATTCTTTCTTCCACACCGTTCATTCCTCGTAAACATGAGTTATATCAGTACCATCGGAAATACAGATATTCAGATGCAGACCGGACAAACCATTCCCCTAGCCCAGCGCCGGTTAATTGAAATTAAGGAATACTATCTGGCCTATCAGATGGAGGAGGTCTTAGAATGAATATTTCTGACATTATAAATTTAATTAATTATGCCTTCGTTTTATTCTTTGGAATTATTGCCGCTTTTTATCTGGCAGATCTTCCGTTTGAGGAACACCACCGGCTTTATGCACTGACGCTTGTGTTCTATCTGCTTCTTGGCGAAACCATCGTCTATAAGTGCTATCCGTTCCTTATACATCTGCCACTCATTTTACTGATCCGCTTTGTATGCCACAGAAACACCTATATTTCCATCATTTCTGTACTTGCGGCTTATCTGTTCTGTACGCCGCGTAAATGGTTCGGTACACTGATTGCTTCCTTTGCAGACAATGATCCCATGGTTGCAAGCATCGGTGCCATCCTGGTCACAATTCCTCTGTTGTTTTTAATTATTCATTATGTTTCGCCCTATATTATCCGGCTGAAATACGAGAGCAAAACCCTGGTCCGGCTGTTCATGCTGTTACCTGTTATCTACTATATTCTGGAATATGCCTTTACTGTGTATACGAATCTGCTTTATACCGGAGGCGCAGTTATTGTGGAGTTCATGGACAGTGCCGTTGTCATGCTGTACTTCGTATTCTCCATGCTTTCTCTGGAATTTTCCAATCAAAAGCATAAAGCCGAACAGGCAAATGTCCTCCTTACGGCATCTGCTACGCAGGCCCAGAAGGAAATTTCCCAGCTCTCGAAATCGGAACAACAGGCTACCATTTACCGCCACGATCTGCGGCATCACATGACTTTCCTTCAATCCTGCATTCAGGAGAACCGGAAAGAAACCGCCCTCAATTATATCAACGAAATCTATGATGATCTGGAACACAGCCGGTTCACACGATATTCGACGAATGAACCGTTAAACCTGATTCTCTCTTCTTATGCAGACAAAGCTTCTGCAAGCAGCATTCACACAGACATCCAGGTTACTGCAACCGACTTTACCCGTTTTCAGATTATGGATTTATGCAGTCTGCTCGGAAATGCATTTGAAAATGCTCTTCATGCCTGTGAACAGATGGAACAGCCGGACAAAGCTTACATTAAACTCAAAATCTATGAAAAAAGCAACCGCCTCTGTATTAATATGGTCAACACCTGCTCCGTGGAACCGGTCTTCGAGAACAAGATCCCGGTATCGCATAAGAGCAATCACGGAATCGGTGTTATCAGTATGATCTCCATTATTGAAAAGTATGGCGGTGTATATGGCTTCTCCTCCAGCAACGGGGAATTTCACTTCCAGGTGTCCATGTAAATAAATCCCGGTAAGAACTTCTCTCACCGGGATTTTTACTTTATATTTTGTAATTATAAAACTGCTTCTTTACATATTATAATCCATTAATCACGAAGAACAAACTTCTCTAACAGCTCACTTAAAGTAGAGGCAGATGCTGCCAGTTCTTCGCTCGTAGCAGAAGTTTCCTCTGCTGCTGCAGAATTGGACTGGATAACATCGTTGATATCTTCCACTCCCTTACGGATTTCTTTTACAGATGTTGCCTGTCTGTCGGATGCATTACGGATGTTTGCTACCTCCTGAATAATCTTATCCAGTTCATCCATAACCTTCTTCATTGCTTCTCCGGTTTCTTTCGTTACCTTATTGCCATCCTCCACTTCATTTAAGGACTGTTCGATCAGCTTCTTGGATTCTACTGCGGAATTCGCACTTTCTTCTGCAAGCTGTCTGATCTGATCTGCAACAACGGCAAATCCACGTCCTGCTTCTCCGGCACGTGCTGCCTCAATGGAAGCATTCAGGGAAAGTAAATTGGTCTGGGAGGCAATATTCTCAATATCTGCAATGATCTTCTCAACATTCTGTGTTGTTGCATTGATCTTCTTCATTGCCTCTACCAGCTCATCCATCTTCTTCTGACTCTTGCTGGCCTCGATACCAACCTGCTTTGCCTTATCATGGACAATATCGGTAGACTTGGTATTCTCTAATACCTGATTGGTTACTTCATCAACGGTAGCTACCAGTTCTTCTACAGCCGCTGCCTGATTGGTTGCACCTTCTGCAATATCCTGTGCGCTCTCTGCCAGCTGTCCGCTTCCTGCGGATACCTGCTCACCGGATTCCTGAATGCCATGCATGGTCTCACTGATCTTCACAACCATTTCATTCAACTCATCCAGCACGTTACGTAACTGTCCGACATAAGCTTCCGGACAACTGCTTCTGACATTGAAGTTTCCTTCGGAAAAGCTCTCTACAATCATTAACAGATCGGAAATTACTTTCTTTAAAACTCCTGCTGCAGTCTCAAAGGTATCAGAAAGTTCACCCAGTTCATCCTCTGCTTCATACGGAGTTCCGATTTCAAAATCTCCCTGGGAAATCTTCTCTGCCGCCACCACCAGACTCTCAATCGGTGCAACCAGCATTGCACCAATTCTCTTCATTACATAGGCATTAAATGCAACCCCTAAAACAGCAAGTACTAAAATTATGATAATCCCCGGAATATTCTTACTCATAACCATCTCTACAAGAGATACAACAACAAGTAATAAGAAGGAAATCGTTATCATCCGGAATACCAAATTTAGTTTATCCTTGATGGATCTGTCCCTTAACATTTTGTCAATTTTGTTTTTCACTATGCCTCTCCTCCTGTGTATTCGTATGAATTATATTATAACGATATAAAGCACATAATTCAAGTACCAAACTTGTACTTTGCCTGTAAAATCCATGTAGAATAAAGAATTGCATGACAATTTTCTGTAAAATGAAAAGAGACATCCATTACGAATGTCTCTTTAAAAATCTGCTTCTGAAATTCAGTTTATCAATAAACCCAAATCAGAGCCTATGCATTTGCCTTCTTGCTCTTCTGATTTTTCAGTGTCTGTATGCCTTCAATAACAAGAACAACTGCAAGGACAATTAACATCGTCTGTGCATAAGGACCCCAGTCAGCTCCACCGGCTACAATCATACCAACCTGGTTCTTAACAGTAAGTGCTAAGGAAGAGATGGTTACAACGATCATGAATGCCATCGGGATTAAGAACATCTTGTTATTCTTACCTGCATTTCCAAGCCATGTAGCCACAGCAAGAAGTCCGATACCTGCAAGGAGCTGGTTGGCTGCACCAAACAGTCCCCAGATCTTTGCATATCCGGTCATACCAAGTAAAATACCGAGAACTACAGTAAGAACGGTTGCAAAGTAAGGATTAACCATAACCTTCTTAAATCCGCCCTTAATATCCTTCGTTGTCTGTCCCGGCTCAAGCCAGAACTCCTGGAACATGAAACGCGCAAGACGTGTTGCGGTATCCAGAGAGGTCAGACAGAATGCGGAATAGGTTAATACCAGTAAAGAATTTAAAATATTATAGCTTCCCGGAATGATATCATCAATCATATGTGCAATACCACCACCGAAAATTGCGGTTGCACCAACTAAAGCGTTGTCCGGGTTCGATGCATTCCACTTGTAAGCATATCCGATTGCACAAAGGGTAAGTACCGCAAGTACACACTCCAATAACATACCACCGTACGCGATCGGCTTAGCGTCCTTTTCCTTATCCAGCTGCTTGGAGGTTGTTCCGGAAGAAACCAGTGAATGGA
>USDI01000165.1 GCA_900553305.1 uncultured Lachnospiraceae bacterium | reverse complement strand
ACTCCGCACAGGTGCCGTCCTTCAGTACAAAGATACGGTCCGCATCGGCAACTGTTGTTAAGCGATGTGCAATCATAATCAGGGTTTTGCCAACCGACAGTTCTTCAAAGGCCTTCTGTACCATGGCTTCATTATCCGGATCTGCAAATGCGGTTGCTTCATCCAAAATCAGGATCGGTGCATTCTTAAGCACGGCTCTTGCAATCGCAATCCGTTGCTGCTCGCCTCCTGACAGGTAGGTGCCCTTCGTACCGATGACAGTATGAATGCCATCGGGAAGCTTCTTAATGATATCCATGCACTGTGCCTTTTTCAAAGCTTCCATGACTTCCGCATCGGTTGCTTCCGGCTTCGCCAGACGGACATTGTCAAGGATCGTTCCCTTTAAAAGCTTATTATCCTGGAATACGAAGGATACCATCTTCATTAATGTATTCTGCGGGATTTCCTTCACATTCACACCACCGATTTCAATGGTGCCCTCCTGTACATCAAAGAACCGTGCAATGAGCGCTGCGGTTGTGGTTTTACCGCCGCCGCTTGGACCAACGAACGCCACATGCTGTCCGCTCGGGATGGAAAGGCTTAAATTATGAATCGCATCATTTTCCGCATCCGGATAGCGATAGCGGATGTTCTTAAGCTCTACGGAATAATCCTTCGGCTGCTTTGCCTGATCCGTTTCGGAAAGCGGCTGGATGTTCAGAATGCCGTCAATACGTTTAATTGAATCAATGACCTGCATTTCCTGTTCACCGGCATAGGCAATCTTGGTGAGGGTCACCGTAAGAAGCGGCGTAATGATAATGTAGTACATCATGTTGAGAATCAGATCCGAGGTCACACCGTTTCTTGCAAAGATAAATCCGGCAAAAACAAGTGCCACAAAGATCGCATTGATTCCGGTCATGAATCCCATCATGGATTTCCTTAAGGAAATCGTATAGGACACGCACCATTTTTCATAATCATCCAAAGCATTTTTAAAACGCTTAAAGGAAAATACCGTCTGCCCGAAGGTCTTAACTACCGGGATTCCACGGACATACTCCGTCGCCTCACTGGACATCACCTCTAAGGCATTCTGGTACTCTCTCATCTTTTCCTGCATTTCCTTACCCATCATTCCCATCATGAAGAGAAAACCGATTATGGCAGGAATCAGACAGATCAGACCGATTCTCCAGTCAAAGGCAAGCATCAGAACGACAAGCCCTACCGGTGTTGCGCTCGCAACTGCTTTATCTGCAAGATTATGTGCAATATAGGTTTCGGTTGCTGCGGAAGATTCGTTGACAATACGACGGATCTTACCGGTTCCTGCCTGATCAAATACGCCAAGCGGAAGGGTTACGATATGCTTCATCAGGCGGGTTCTCAAATTGGCCTGTACCCGGAATGCCGAAACATGGGTACACATCAATGCCCCGACATACATCAGCATGGATAAAATCATAATTCCGACCGCCTGCCAGGCAAGCCCGGAAATCTGCGAAAGATTCTCTCCACTGACTGCTACCTTAATAATTCTCCACAGATCGTAATAGGGAACCATGCCGACCAGCGCACTCAGTGCTGCCAGTACACGTCCTAACACGATCACATACCGGTAGGAACCGGCATACTCGTTGATGACTTTCATCACGTTGTCTTTTTTCACTGTTATTCCTCCTCCAGGACTTTTATATCAATTGGGCAGTTCTTTGATTGGTTTCCCTGTCCAATGATTTGTAAATTTCATACAGGTAACTTTTGTTAGTTAACACTAACCATTAGGTGTTCGCTCACGTAAAAAAAAGAAACCCTGCGGTTTCTTTTAAAAGCCCATGATCTCCTTCCAGCCCGGCATGAAAAACCGGTTGACGGTATCAAGGCAGTGATTCATTTGTTCCTCGGAATAATTATGTATGACCGGCTCAAAGATGGCTGTCGTATATGCACTGAGGAGCATATGTAATTCCTCCTGTGAGATTTCCTCTATGGCATAGCCATGTTCTTTCATATAAGAAAAAGCGGTGATCATATCCTGCTGCTGTGCATCCACATAGTCATGCATGAAATCCTCATACTGTGATCCTGAAGCACCGCAAAGCAGCACCTGAAAGATCTCCTTCTGTGGATAAACCACATCCCGGATGAGATCAATCATGGATTCCCCAAAGAGTTCCTGTTTTCCTTCGTCTCCCTGCTGCATCCTTGCGTATGCCCTCTCTTTATGATGGCACACCCATTCATCCATTTCCTGAATCAATGGCTGTACCAGATCCTCAAACATGGCTTCCTTATTGGGGTAATGCCGGTAAAGCCCTGCAGCGGACATTCCGGCCCGTGCCGCAATGCTGCGGACGGAAGCTGCTTCAAAGCCCTTTTCAAGAAATTCTTCTTTTACTGCTGCCATTACCTGAATGTGGCTTGCGGTTTTATCCTTCGGCATATGATCCACCTTTCTTCGTTTGTTAACAGTGTACGCTAACAAAATGAGAGTATCATATTTCGAAGTTAGTGTCAACTAATCTTTGCTTTCTTTTCCTAAAATCTCCCTATTGCTCCGGTTCAGCTGCTTCCGGTCCGTAATAGGTCAGTGCCAGCATCGTAATATCATCGAACTGCGGTGCCTCCTGTACAAAGCTCTGAATTTCCTCCTTCATTTCATGCAGAAGCGGCTCGCACCCTTCCGATGCATGCCGGTTCAGGGCTTCCACCATACGGTCCGTCCGGTAAAGCTCCTTCTGTGCATTCGTTGCTTCCGGCACTCCATCCGTATAAACAAACAGCATATCTCCGGGTGCGAAACTGATTTCATAATCCCGGTATCCGGAATCCTCCATTCCGGCCAGAACAAATCCATGCTTATCCTTGAATAGCTCGAATTCACCTCCGGCACGTTTCAGTACGGGATACTCGTGTCCTGCGTTGGCAGCTGTCATCAGGCCGGTTGTCAGATCCAGGATGCCAAGCCATACGGTTACGAACATTTCCTCTTCATTGTTTTCACATAACTGATTGTTTACAAAAGCAAGAATCTCTGCCGGCGTTCCTCCCATCAGGGCACGGTTCTTAATTAAGGTCTTCGCAATCACCATGAAGAGGGCTGCCGGTACACCCTTACCCGATACATCGGCAATCACGACACCTAGGTGTGACGAATCGATCAGGAAGAAGTCATAGAAGTCTCCGCCAACCTCCTTCGCCGGATGCATCGTTGCATAAATATCCACATCTTTTCTATCCGGAAACGCAGGGAAAATGCTCGGCAGCATATTCGCCTGAATCCTCGTTGCAACCGAAAGCTCTGCTCCGATTCTCTCCTTCTCGGCGGTCACCTCGGAAAGTCTGCGGATGTAGTCACCGACTTCCCCGTACATCTTCTCAAAGGATCGGGCAAGCTCCTCAATCTCATCCCCTGTATGTACATCAATCTCAAATACCTCTCCGGATTCCAGATTGCTTACCATCTCTCCGGATGCCTTATTTAACAGACTGATGGGATGAATCAGCTTTTGTCTTACTACGGCAAAGAGTCCGGCACTGAATACCAGAATCACCAGTACGATATTGATGCTCGTTGCAAAGATAAATTTCGCAATTGCCTCCCAGACACCCGGCATGGAAATATCCACTCCGACAAGTGCCACAGGATCACCGTTACTGTTATAAACAGGGGCAACCACCGATGTGATGAAGCCATAGGTTTCATCCATGGAAACCAGTGCCCGCTCTTCCGGCTCCTTCTGGAAGGCTGCAAAGGTAACCTCCTTGCCACCCTTCATATAATCCTCATGATCGCCTAATTCACAGGCTCCCTCTTCCTCATCGGCATCCCAGATATAAACAAGATCCTCTTCATAAGGAACATAAACATAGTAATATTTGAGGTCCGAATAGTCCTGACTCGCATTTAAGAAGTTTTCCACCTCTTTATAATAGTCATCCTTCTGTAAGGTCGTTAAATACCCTTCGATCCGGTCACCGTCAATGTAAGCTGCCGCCGTTTTCGCATAGGCAAACGCCTGTCCACGGGATCTCTCCAGGGCATCCGCCCGATATCGTACCACGACTGCAATACAGGTCGATATAATAATAAGCAGGGAAAATACCACCATCAAAATAATTACTTTTGTTCCTAATTTCCGCTTTTTCATAATTCCTCTTTCCTTTGATTTCCTGATTCCTGTCTTCTATTACTGCTTCATATTTTTATATTGCAGCTTATTTTACCTTCCTTACTTTCCGGAATACAATGTTCTTCCACTTATGCATCCAGAGATCTGCAAGCACAAGGGAAATCACCGTTACCAATAGCGCAAGAAGCAGAATACCCGCCATCGGAAGAACCTGCGTACCACGTATGAGATACAGTCCCAAATATACAATTGATGCAACGAACAGCCAGTGAATGAAATAAAAGGCCGTCATATCCGCGCCAATCCGGTAAGCTGCCGCAATTGCCTTTTCCGGTAGACCTTTTCCGATAAAGTAATAAATTCCATACATTCCGATTGCTGTCACCAGACAGATTAATACATCCGGCGTCGTCACATGATAATAGCATGACTCTCCAAGACCAAACATGCCAATCCGGTTTCTGATATGAAGCACATAATAAGGAACTGCTACCAGCAGACAGACCGGTACCGCCATCCGGTAAAACAGATCCTTGTCCTTCATACGCTTCAGGAGCTTGCCAAAGACATATCCGCTTACGGGCATGATCAGCCAGTTCAGATAAACAAAATAAGAAAGTACATCTCCGGCTGCGTCCTCCACGCCGACAAAATACCCAAGTATCATATTTCCGGGAACCGATCCCACATCCACTCCGTTAAGCAGCGTTCCGACAATCGAACAAAGCAGAGCAATCGCAATCATAACCCCATCCTTTAATTTCAACTTAAGGAACAGGGCAATAGTCATCAACGCCAGTCCTGCAAACTGAAATATATCATTATTAAAGGTCTGATACAGGATCGGGTCAAGATACCTGGCGGCATCCCCTGAAATTGCATACCCGATCAGATCCGGTATCGTATACCGGCACAGATTTAAGACAAATCCAAGAATAAAAATAAAAATTCCTCTGTGGAAAATATCCTTCCACCCCTGTCTTCTGCTGTAAACAAGGCAGGCTCCCATCGCAAACATGAGTCCCGGTGCAATCATCGGACCTCCGATGACGGAATCAAATACATACGGAAGCCCTTCGGAAAGGGCCTCCGGTGGTACACAGTCAATGGTAATATGTACGGCAGCCACCATGAGTACGAAAACGACCTTGGCAATGTCAATTTCCGGCTGCCTTCCACTGTTTACATTTTCTTTCGCAATATCCACATTTTTACCGCTCTTTAAATCTTTTTCTT
>USDI01000164.1 GCA_900553305.1 uncultured Lachnospiraceae bacterium | reverse complement strand
ATCTATCTGCACAAAATTAAAACTCTAGAGGCATAATTCTAAACATTTATTTTTTTAATAAACTTTGCCAATCCACTTTGTTATACAAAACTCTGATTATGTACACTACATCATTTTGTAGATCATAATAATAGAAAATGTTATAACTATCAAAATGTGTCATTCGTAAACCAACACTTCTTAAAAGTTCATCGTCTACCAGTGGATGAGCTGTTGGATATTCACTTAACTTTTCAGCGACATCTAATATGCCATCGGATATTCTTTGAGCTGCTTGAGGATTGCAAAGGTCAACGAAGATATAGTATTCTATGTCCAACAAATCATATTCTGCCGGTTCAGTAAATACTACATTAGCCACGTTCCTCTCTCCTGTTTTTCATTTTTTCTCTTACCTCATCGATTGTACTGGTTCTGCCATCTTGCATTGCCTTATAGCCTTCGCCAATCAAACGATAAAATTCCAACTTTGCAGTGTCAGTTGGTTCAACTACATGCTGTGCATTTGTTGCTAACATACAATCACACCCTTTCTTCATTTAAAATATACCATATTTCTTCCCCCTCAACAATCACGTATTATTCAAATTTATTTTAACTATATTATATGCAGTAGAGTTGCAAAACACTCGTCCAATTGCTTATAAAAAACAATTATATCATTTTCTTTGCCCCCGTTTGACAATATAATTATAACATACCAAAGGTTTATTGTAAATATTTTTCGAACATTTGTTCTATTTTCATTTGAACCATGATACCGCATCTGACAACTCTGTTCCACTGCCCTCCATTAAACCCAAAAAAGTAACCAATTTTTTCGTTGGTTACTTTCTCTACTTTCTACTGTTCCACAATCCTCGCAGCCAGTTCCTCCAGGTACATCCACCGATCCATCTTTTCTTCCAGCAGCTTTTCGGTTTCCTCTTTTTCGGCTGTCAGTTGATTCAGTTTTACGAAGTCTGTAGAAACGGCTGCCATTTCCTCATCGAGCTTCCCGATCTTTTCTTCCAGTGCTGCTATATCTGCCTCTATGGTTTCATAATCTTTCTGCTCCTGATAAGTAAATTTTAACTTCTGCGGTCCACGGTTACGCTGTCCCTTCTGCCCGGTCTGGGTATCCGGTTTTGCTCCGTTTCCATTTCCTGTTTTTCTGGTCTGTGCCGCTTCCTCTGCCGCCTTTTCTTCCTTCTCAGCGAGTTTTTTCAGGGAATAATCGGTATAGCCGCCTTCGTATTGTCTGAGTTTTCCATCCTCTTCAAAGGCAAAAATCCGCTTCATCGTCCGGTCAAGGAAATACCGGTCATGCGATACGGTAACAACAATGCCTTCATACCGATCCAGATAGTCCTCCAGGATCGTCAGCGTGGCAATGTCAAGATTATTGGTCGGCTCATCCAGCAAAATGAAGTTCGGGGACGTTGCCAGAACCCGAAGCAGATTCAGCCGCTTCTTTTCCCCGCCGGACAATTTCCCGATGAGGCTGTACTGCTTCTCCGGAGGAAATAAAAACCGGTCCAGCATAACGGATGCCGACACTGGTCCATCCACCGTCTGGATATATTCTGCCCGCTCTTTCACATAATCAATCACTCTCTGATCCGGATCCATGTAGGACAGGTCAATTTCCTTCTCATCTGCTGATTTTTCCGAAGCAGTCTCCTGCGCATAATATCCCATTTTCACGGTCTGACCGATCGTGATCGTTCCGGAATCCGGAGGGATAAGTCCTGCAATCATTTTCATCAGCGTCGATTTTCCGCAGCCGTTAGGTCCGATAAATCCAACCCTGTCTCCCTTCAAAAAGATATAGGAAAAATCATCAATCAGTTTTCTTTCTCCATAGGACTTGCAGATATGCTGAAGCTCCACGGTCGTTTTCCCCATTCTTGTGGAAATGGAACTTAATTCTACCTGGAAGTCCTGTGTCGGGGCCTGCCGGTCCCGCAGTTCTTCGTAACGCTGGATATGCGCTTTCTGCTTGGTAGAACGCGCCCTCGCTCCCCTGCGTATCCATTGAAGTTCCACACGCAGAATTGATTGACGCTTCCGTTCACTGGCTGCTTCCATATCCTGCCGTTCCGTTTTCAATTCCAGGAAGCCCGAATAATTGGTCTGATAGCTGTAAATTTTCCCTTTATCAATCTCGATGATCCGGTTGCACACGCTGTCCAGAAAATACCGGTCATGGGTGACCATGAGGAACGCCCCTTTCCATTTTTTCAGATAATCCTCCAGCCAGTCAGCCATGTCATTATCCAGATGGTTGGTCGGCTCATCCAAAAGCAGAATATCGGCCAGCGAAAGAAGCGCCGAAATCAGCGCAAGCCGCTTTCTTTGTCCTCCGGATAACTGGCCTGCCGGCTGCGTAAAATCCTGAATTCCAAGCCGGGTCATCATCGTTTTGGCTTCGCTCTCTATGGACCAGCGGTTTTCTTCCGTGACATTTCCCTGCAATACACATTCCAGACTGCTTTTGTCCGCTGCAAATTCCGGATGCTGCGGAAGGTAACGCATTACCACATGATTTGCAATCGTAATGTTACCTTCTTCCGGCTCCTCTGTTCCCATAATCATCTTCAATAGCGTTGTCTTTCCCGTCCCGTTAATGCCGATGACGCCAACCTTTTCTCCCTCCTGCAGGGAAAAGGAAGCATCCTCAAATAGCTTTCTTTCCGTATAGGATTTCGTCACATTCTCTATATTAATCAGATTCATGCTCCTGCCTCTTTCTGTTGTCCTTTTTCACTTTTATCCAGGGATTCCGTCTACCAATACCATTCCGTCCGCCGTAAATTAGTATATGGCCTGCTGTTTCGTATCCGTCCTGTTTCGTATCCGTCCTGCTTCTTCCAGATCCAGATCCGCATATAAAATCTGTGCTTACCCAAAAACTCCCGGCACCTGTAAGATTCATTGTATCGGACAAGTGCCGGGAGATCAAGCTGATCTTGTATTTCATATTAAGTTCATGTTACAGTTCAGCCCTGCTCATTCATAAGCTGCCGGATTGTACAGATAGGCTAACAAATATACGTGCTTTCCGGCAACTTATTCCAGCATGATGCTTTTTACGGACTGCTGTTCGATCTTCCGGGAATAAACATACAGAATCAGCTCGTAAGCAAGGAGAAAGGTTACAAGGGAAAACAGCATGGCCTTCCAGTCAAAATGGAATTCCGGCATTGTCTCCCAGTCTGCAAATATCACATCTACCATGATCCGCAGCAGCACGTACTGATACAGCGTCCCGATCAGAAAGCCGACATAGGAAACCGGACGGTAACCGCCGAAAACAGACCGGCTGCACTCGGTTTTCGAATAGCCGAATACCTTCATCATTGCAATCGTTTGGGTGTTGGCATTTAAAACACTGGTTAAAGACATCAGTAGCGTCATAAAGGCAAGTATCAACCCAATGGAAAGCATAATCCACGCCATCTGTTCACTGGCCAAATCGTCCATCGCCATAGACATCTGTGTCATGGCTGAAAAGCAAAAAGCAGAAAAGCCAACAAAAAATACCAGTATTTTCCGGCTGTGCAGCGTACTTTTCCTTAAGCCTGAAAGGAAAGAATCCTCCTCCTTATCCCTGGTAAAGTGCTTCCCTTTGCTATGCTTCCTTTCCTTAAGCAGATCAAGCACCGGGCAATTCAGATCAAGGTACGCATAGAATACCGCAAGAAGCATAAAGAACAATGTCGGTAAAACCACAAGGAAAAGAACCAGGTTTCCATGAAACTGCGGCTCCAGATCCGGAAGAATCTTCTCCTTATTCATAACCCGGTAAAAGGTTGGCAGGTAAAGCCATGCAGCCCCAAATCCGATCCCTGCTCCTGCAAGCACACTGAAGCCAAACACCCAGAAGCTTTTTGCAATATGTAACCGGGAATAGCCAAGCGCCTTCAGAATTCCAAGCTCTTTCCCATGTGTATCAATATAATTCTTAATATAAAAGACCAGCAGAATTACTGTGGTAATGATCAGACAACCGCCGCTCACCCCAACAACAACCTTGGCGGTTCCCATCTGTGCCTCATAAAACACAATTTCCTGATATGCGGTGATTATTTCCCTGATTGCCGGCAGATCCATTTTGTAGTTTAAAAAGATAGTGCATACAAACGCAGCACAAAGAGTTACCACCGTGATTGCAGCCAGCTTACCCAGATCTTTCATTCCAATCATCCAGACTCACCATCCTATCTCATATGCGGTTTTCTGTGTCTGCGTCGTAGAGACCTCTGACACCTTCCCATTGTTCATCCGGATCACGGTTTTCGCCATTTCCGCAATATTCAGATTATGCGTTACCATGATAATCGTGAATCCGTATTCCTTCTGTAATTCACTGATATACTGCAGAACCTGCCGTCCAGTATCTTCATCCAGGGCACCCGTAGGTTCGTCCAAAAATAAAACCTCCGGTCTTTTGGCAAGTGCTCTGGCAACCGATACACGCTGCTGTTCCCCACCCGACAATTCGCTGGGGAATTTGTGAAGCTTGTTTTCCAGTCCAACTTCTTTAAGAATGGCTTTATAATCGCTGTTTACGGCAAGATCTGCTCCCATCTTCACATTTTTGCCCACGTTCATGTTCTGCAGGAGATAATACTGCTGAAAAATAAAACCGATCTTCTTTCTCCGGAAGGCCGTCAGCTCCTTGTCTGTAAGTGCTGTGATTTCGGTATCATCATAAAAAATCTGACCGCTTTCTGCCCGTTCAAGTCCCGATAATACATTCAGTAATGTGGACTTGCCGGATCCCGATGCTCCCAGAATCACAACGAAATCTCCATCCTCAATCGTCAGACTGATATTTTTCAAAACCTGAAAGCGGCTTTCCCCACTTCCATAAAATTTATTGATTTCTCTGGCTTTAATCATGCTTTTCCCCCTTTGTTTCCTGAATGAGCAGTCCCTTAAAGACCTCTGCCATCATCTGTTCAATTTCTTCTTTCGTAAACCGACACATCTTCGTTGCGCACAATGTGGCAATTCCATGTGAATAAATCCATAAATGTTGGTAAATCCTCTCGGCCACCGGTTCTTCAATCCGGTATCCATCTATCAGGGAAGCAAGAATTTTATCATAATTGTCATCAATTACCGGAAGGACATGCCGAACATCCAGAACTTCCCCCTGTTCCTTCATAAAGAGAATCTGAAACAGCTTCGGCTCCCGGATGGCAAAGAGAATATACTGTGTGCCAACGCCACGGAATGCCGGTGTTTCCTGAAGTCCTTTCTCAACATATTCTGCATAACGCTTCTTCGCTGCCCCAATTACTTCCTCCTGCACCTCTTCCATACTGGTAAAAATACTGAAAATTGGTTTCGGTGAGGAACCGAGCCTTCCCCCACGTGCTCTTG
>USDI01000163.1 GCA_900553305.1 uncultured Lachnospiraceae bacterium | reverse complement strand
TCAGATACTCGATCGCATAATCGGAAGGCAAGATCACATCATAGGTACCTTCTGATTCGGATTTCAGCTTTGCAAGCAGATCCTCATTTGAAGAATAGGTGGACACATTGACTTTAATGCCGGTAGCTTCCTCAAACCCGCTGAATGCTGAGTCCGAAACGTATTCGGTCCATACGAATACATTTACCTCACCCTTTGCACTATCCGTTCCCTTGCTTCCGCATCCTGCCAGTATGGAACATACCATGATACCTGTCATTACCAGACCTAATAATCTTTTCTTCATAATCTTCTCCTCCTTTTCAAAACTATTGACGTACTTTCTTTTTAAACAAATCACCCTGCGTCAGTAATACAAACAGGATGGTTCCCACCAGAATCAGTGTCGACAGGGCATTGACATCCGGTGCAACACCACTTTTTACACTTTCCATAACCTTGAGCGGATAGGTCTTCGTCTGACCATACACAAAATAACTGATAATCACATCATCTATGGATAAGGTAAATGCCAGCAGTGCTCCTCCTAAAATTCCCGGTGCAAGTACCGGAAGCGTAACCTCAAAAAAGGTTACCAGTCTGTTTGCCCCCAGATCCATACTGGCCTCCTCTATGGAGCTGTCATACCCGGCAAGCCTGGCCCTGACATTAAATATGACAAACGGGACACAGAAGGTTACATGCGCCAGTATCAGGGTCAGCATGCCTCTCGGAATATTTACCCTGGCAAATATCGTCAGCAGGGAAATACCAAGTACAATCTCCGGTATCACGACCGGTATATACAAAAGTCCATCAATCATTGCCTTTCCCTTGAACTTATACCGGTACATTCCGATTGCACCGAGAGTTCCTATGATTGTGGCAAGTAAGGTACTGACCACCGCAATGATCATGGTATTTCCAAATGCTTCCAGTAAGGAAGTGTTGTCCCACAGCTTCACATACCAGTCAAGGGTAAAGCCCTTCCAGCTCATAAATGGCTTTGTAGTTGTTGCATTAAAGGAATTTACCACAATAACCGATATGGGCAGAAACAGGAACAGATAAACCAGGGTACAAAATACAATGCTTAGTCTATGATTTCTCTTTTCTTTCTTCTTTTTCTTCATTGAAGCACCCCTCCTATACACCAAGAGCGTCCATATCTCCGCCGAGCTTCTGGTAGATCTTGACCAGAATAAGTGTTACTACAATCAGAATGATGGACAACGCGGCTCCCAGCGGCCAGTTATTTCCACTCTGGAACTGCCTTTCAATCAGGTTGCCGATCACGTCCGAATTACCGCCACCCAGAATATCCGATACGAAGAAATATCCAAGACAGGGGATAAACACCATCAGGCTTCCTGAGAAAATGCCCCCCGACGTAAGTGGAAGTATGACCTCGAAAAAGGTAGCTGCAGGACGGGCTCCCAGATCGGAAGAAGCCTCTAATAAGGAACCGTCCAGCTTTTCTATGGCAGTGTACAACGGCAAAATCATAAACGGGATCAGACAGTACACCATACCAAGAATGGTGGTTCCCTGCTTGTAAAGAAGATCAACCGGCTCACTTACAAGATGAAGCTTCATCAGCAGACCATTCAGCCAGCCACTGGTTCCGAGCAGATTTCTCCAGCCATAAATCCGGATCAGGGAATTCGTCCAGAACGGAATAATAACAAGCATATATAAAATCTTTTTCTTTCTGCTCTTTGTCCGCGCGATGATGTACGAAAACGGGTATCCGACAAGGATACAGATCAACGTCGTTACAAGCGCAATACCCATGGACTGTGCATAGATTCTTAAATAATCTGTATTGGCAAGTCTTACATAATTCTGTAAGGTAAACTGGAAGGTCACATTATAAAACTCATCAATTGAGCAAAAGCTCATCACTGCCACATAAATCAGGGGAACCGCAATAAGCAGTACCATGAGCAGTGTAACCGGTCCGACAGTAATCAACGCCGGAAGGGTATTGGAACGAAATTCATGTTTTGTCTTCTTTTGCTTCATAGGACACACCTCCTAAGCCAACCGGATATTATTCAGTTCCTCAAATATATAATGGCTTTCATTATGAATTAATACGGCATCCCCGGCTTCCCAATAGGGGAAACACCTGCTTCCTATTTCCGGTAATTCCTGTCCTGCAAGACGTTCTATCTTCAGCTCATTTCCATTCGGGAGGGATACGATGCATTTCAATACAGAGCCCACATAGATGTAATCCTTTACCTGTGCCGTCAGTTCAAAGCCCTCTACCGGCTCCATGGCAAATTTCATTTTTTCCGGTCTCACTGAAATCGTAGCATATTCCAGCAGGGAAAAGTCCTCCGGACATTTCACGGATACCGCTCCGTTCTCCAGTGTCAGTGTGGCGATGCCATTTTCTATTTTGGTAATACATCCATCATAGATGTTGGTCTCCCCTATGAAGGTTGCTACAAACTTTGTTGCAGGATGCTCATAAATTTCTGCCGGTGTTGCCAGCTGGTCGATAATACCATCGTGCATTACAGCAATCCGGTCGCTCATGGTCAGCGCCTCTTCCTGATCATGGGTTACATATATGAATGTAATATTCAGCTTCTTCTGTAATCTTTTCAGTTCAAGCTGCATCTGTTTCCTCAGCTTCAGATCCAGTGCTCCCAATGGCTCATCCAGAAGAAGTACCCTTGGTCTGTTGATCAGTGCTCTCGCAATGGCAACTCTCTGCTTCTGTCCTCCGGACATCTGCGCCGGATATCTTTTTTCAAACCCGCTCAGCTGAACCATCTCCATCATTTCACAGACACGTTTCTTAATTTCTGCCTTCGGTACCTTCTTCATTTTTAATCCATATGCAATGTTGTCATATATTGTTTTGTGTGGAAAAAGTGCATAGGACTGAAATACCGTATTGACATTTCTTTCAAATGGCTCCTTATCCTCAACTCTCTCACCTTCCACCATAATGGTTCCCGTTGTCGGCTCTTCGAAACCGGCAATCATTCTCAGTGTCGTTGTTTTTCCACAGCCGGAGGAACCCAGCAGCGTCAGGAATTCTCCCTCTTCTATGGAAAGATTCAGATCCTTCACCACATGATTGGTTCCATATATTTTGTTTACACCTTCTATTTCAACAATCTTTCCCATGGAATCACCTCTCCATCTCTTAAAGTGCTTTCGTTCCTCTCTCACCGGTTCTGATCCGGATCACATCTTCGATGTCTCTGATAAAGATCTTTCCATCCCCGACATGTCCTGTCGCGCAGGTCTCACGCATTTTCTCAACAATTGTTTCTACATCCTTATCCTCAATGACAACCTCGACTTTTACCTTAGGGAGTAAATTAATGGTTGTCTTAAAGCCTCTGATCTCATTCACCGTCTCCTCGGTATCGGAAGATATTCCTTTCTGTGTACCACAGCCCATGACCGTGGATAAGGTCATGCCCCCACAGTTAATGTCATCCAGAATCTTCTTTACATCCTCAAGCTTCTCCGGTCTGATTAAGATTACTAATTCTTTCATACTTCCTTCCTCCTTCACCTTTATTTACGCTATGCGAAAGCTGTCCTTTGGCTCGCTTTAGGACTCCTTCGCACTAAGTGAAAGCTGTCCTTTGGCTCGCTTTCACTAAGACTGCTCTACTTGTCCCTCTCACTAAACTCGAGCCGCGCCTTTGGCTTGCTCTCGTTAAGTGTTCCGGACTGGTTCGCACTGTAAACTGGGAATAAAAAACAGGGTACAGCTGTTTAAAACTAAGTGCTCTACACAAAAAAGAGCCTATCCACTTGGATAAGCCCCTTTGCTTTTACGTCTTTTATATTGTTTCTCTGAATATAGCGCATAAAGTTGTCTAATTCAATTCTCATATTTTACCATTTTTCTACTCCCAAAGTGGTAGTTACTCAAATTCTTTTACCATTTTAAACAGCTGTACCCTGTTTTTTATTCCCAGTTTACGGTATATATTCAGGATATGCTTTTTCAGGGTATTGGGCGTAATGACCAGTTCACTGCATATTTCCGCATTGTCCGCTCCTGACATAAGCTGTTTTAATATGGTATGCTCGCGTCTGGTTAAATCATACTTTGCTACAGCCTCCGATACCGTCAGCTTATCCATACCGGTCTCCCCGGATTGATAAAACTGCTCCAGCCGGTAGGCCAGATGATCCTTCAGTATATCCAGCTTTATGCGCTATATTCAGAGAAACAATATAAAAGACGTAAAAGCAAAGGGGCTGCTCCAGCCGGTAGGCCAGATGATCCTTCAGTATATCCAGCACAAAAATATCATCATAGTGAAAGTCTTCTTTTCCTATGGTTCTGTAAAAGGTAATTGCGCCTAAAAATTTCTTATGTCTTGCAATTACAATCTGAAGCGCATAATGCCAGTTATTTGGCTTATATACCTTTTTATAATAATCCGTCTGCACCCTTGCTTCATCCGATATAATGTCCGTCTCCCTGTAGATCAGCATCTTGCCGCTTGCCACAATTCCCCTGCTGTAATCAAGATCTTCATACATTTCGGACAGATCCACATCACAGTTATAGGTAACAGGATTACACAACAGCTTCCCTTCCTCCCTGGATGCCATATAAAAATCGGCACTGTCAAAATCCAGGATCATCTTCAACTGATCCAGAATTTCATATCTCATGTCATTAAAGCACTCTGTCGTATAAATTTTGTAGATAATGTTATTCAATATCATCCAGTCATTCGTTTCCATTTTCCTCATGACTTACCCTCCATTCGCACACTGATATGCCAGATCTTTGCTCTACAAAAAGCAAAAGGCAAAGAGGTCATGTTCAGCCTCTTTGCCTTAATTGTCTGCATCGTATCACATTTCGTTTTTTTCGTCAATATGTAACTATCTTGGACGGGTTTGGACGAGTTTTGGATATAGATAACTATTCTTGGACGGGGTTTGCGGCTTCTTCAATATTGTGACTTGTTTTTGGATATTTTTGCTTCCTTGATGCTTCCTTATGTCCATTTTCACTTGCAACCTTTCACTTTTCGTGGTCGCTGGCAATAAATTTTGGACTTTTTTCTCAAGATTTGCGGCGTTATGTCCATTTTCACTTGCATCCTTTCACTTTTCGTGGTCGCAGACAATGAATTTTGGACTTTTTTCCCAAGAATTGCTCCATTATGTCCATTTTCGGCACAGGCACTTGCATTTTCTTCAATATTGTGACTTGTTTTTGGATATTTTTGCTTCTTGATGCTTCCTTATGTTCATTTTCACTTGCAACCTTTCACTTTTCGTGGTCGCAGACGATGAATTTTGGACTTTTTTCCCAAGAATTGCGGCATTATATCCATTTTTACTTGCATCCTTTCACTTTTCATGGTCGCGGACAATGAATTTTGGACTTTTTTCTCAAGATTTGCGACATTATGTCCATTTTTACTTGCATCCTTT